>VBDL01000244.1 GCA_005884255.1 Betaproteobacteria bacterium
CGAATTGATGCGCTTCAGGTCGCTGATCAGATCGAGGTGCAGCGAGCTGGTCTCGATGCTTTGCGCGGTGTTGTCCTGCAGCCGCGCGATGTGCGCGCCGGCGTACTCGTGCTCGAGGTCGCGAAAGCGCGCCTTCTCTTCGAGCAGCTTCTGCGCATCGCGCACGTGGCCGTCGAGAAACACGCTCATGCCGAGGCGCAGATTCGCCAGCAGCCGCTCGTGCAGGTGGCAGATCTCGGCCATGCCGGCGTCGGAGAAGCTGCGGTTCTTGCGGATCTTCTTGTCCTCCACGTCCTGCAGCACGCGCTCGATGATGTCGCCGATCTGCTCCATGTTGATGGTGAAGGAGACGATGTCGGTCCAGCGCCGGCCCTCCCGCTCCGACAGCGCCTCGCGCGAGATCTGCGTCAGGTAGAACTTGATCGCCGAATAGAGCTCGTCGACGGTGTCGTCCATCTGCCGCAGCTGCTCGGCCAGCGAGAGGTCGTTGCTCTTGATCACCGGCAGCATGCCGCGCAGCATGGTCTCCACCACATCGGCCTGGTGCAGCGCCTCACGCGCCGCGCAGCTGATGGCCAGCGACGGCGTGCCCAGCGCCACCGGGTCGAGATGGTGCGGCCGCCCGGCCGCCGAACCGGGCGGTGCAGCCGGCAGCCAGCGGTTCACCAGCTTGCCGACCACGCCGGTGAGGCCGATGAAAAGCACGGCCAGCGCGATGTTGAAGCAAAGGTGGAAGAACACCACCTGCTGGTGCACCGACGGCACCCATTCCTGCAGCAGCACATGCGCCTGCGGCAGCAGCGGCACGGCGATCAGCGCGCCGGCAGCCTTGAAGACGAAGTTGCCCAGCGGCAGGCGGCGCGTGGGCGCGCTGCCGTGCAGCGTGGCGATCACGCCGAGCAGGCCGCTGCCGATGTTGGCGCCGAGCACCAGCCCGAGCGCCACCGTGCTCGGCAGCAGGCCCGCGGCAGTGAGGGTGGCGATCAGCAGCACGATGGCCAGGCTCGAGTACGACATCACCGTCAGCGCCGCACCGACCACCATGTCCAGCAGCACGTCGTTGGGCAGCGCGACGAGCAGCGCGCGCACCTCGGGCGAGCGCGTCAGCGGCTCGGTGGCGTGCACGATGAGCTGCAGCGCCAGCGTGATCAGCCCGAGGCCGACGAGCACGCGGCCGATGCGGCCGGCGGCGCTCTTCTCGCGCGACACGAACATCACGACGCCGGCGAAGATCAGCAGCGGCGACAGCCACGACAGATCCAGCGAGAACACCACCGTCATCAGACTCGAGCCGACATCGGCGCCGAGCATCACCGCGAGCGCTGCCGCCGTGGTCACCAGCCCTTTGTCGACGAAGGAGGTGACGATCAGGCAGGTGGCCGTGCTCGACTGCACCAGGCTCGTGACGCCGAGCCCAGCCACGGCCGCCGGCACGCGGCGGCTGAAGCTGCCGGCCAGCACCCTGCGCAGGTTCTCGCCCCATACGCGCAGCACACCGGTGCGCACGATCTGCGTCGCCCACACGAGCAGCGCAATGGCGGCCAGCAGGTTGAGCAGGTGGATCATGCCCAGGGCAGCGAGTAGGTCTTGAGGTTGGTAAAGCTCTTCATCGCTTCTTGCACCCCCTCTTTGTACCCGAGACCCGAATCCTTGATGCCGCCGAAGGGCGTGAGCTCCAGCCGATAACCCGGCACCTCGCGCACGTTGACCGTGCCGACCTGCAGCTCCTGCACGAAGCGCGCAATGTGGTCCCAGCGCTGCGTGCACACCGACGACGACAGGCCATACGCCGTGCCGTTGGCCTGCGCGATCGCCTCGTCGATGTTCGCGAACGTGAGGATCGGCGACACCGGGCCGAAGGTTTCCTCGCGTACCAGCGTCATCTCCGGGCGCACGCGGTCGAGCACCGTCGGCGAGTACAGCGCGCCGTCGCGCCGGTTGCCCACCAGCAGCCGCGCGCCCTGGGCCACCGCCTCGTTGACGCGCGCCTCGAAGAGCCGCGCCGCCGCCTCGTCGATCACCGTGCCCATGTCGGTGTGCGCGTCGCTCGGGTCGCCGCAGCGCCAGGCCTTGGTCTTTTCGACGACCAGTTCGGTGAAGGCCGCGGCCACCTTCTCGTGGACCAGCATGCGCTTGATGGCCGTGCAGCGCTGGCCGGAGTTCTTGTACGAGCCCTGCACCGCCAGGGTCGAGGCCTCGTCGAGTTCGGCATCGTCCATCACGATGATCGGGTCGTTGCCACCGAGCTCCAGCACCATGCGGCGATAGCCGGCCTTCGCGGCGATGGCCTTGCCGATGGCGACGCCGCCGGTGAAGGTGACGAGGTCGACCGCGGGGTGCGTGATCAGCACGTCGGCGATCTCGCGCGGGTCGCCGGTGACCACCGCGAGCATCTCGCGCGGCAGGCCCGCCTCGTACAGCAGTTCGGCAAAGCGCAGCGCCGACAGCGGCACCTTCTCCGACGGCTTGAGCACCATGCGGTTGTTGCTGGCGACGGCCGGCACCACCTTGTGCGCCACCTGGTTCATCGGGTGGTTGAACGGCGTGATCGCGGTGATCACGCCGAGCAGCGGCTCGCGCAAGGTGTGCACGCGGCGGCGCCGGCCATGCGGCGTGATGTCGCAGCTGAAGGTCTGCCCATCGTCCTTCAGCGCCTCGCTGGCGCCGAAGCCGAGCACGTCGGCGACGCGCCCGGTCTCGTAGGTGGAGTCCTTCAGGCTCAGCCCCGACTCGGCGGTGATCAGTGCGGCCAGTTCGGGCGCGCGCTCGCGCACGAGCTGCGCCGCCTTGTCGAGGATGGCGGCACGCTCGTGGCGGCTCAAGGCCGGCTTGTACGCACGGGCCGCGTCGAGCGCGTGCGCCACCTGCTCGGCCGAGGCCTTGGGCACGCTGCCGACGAGCGCGCGCGTGAACGGGTTGCGGACCTCGATGACGTCACTGCGCATGGTTCAGGGCCAGTTCGAAGGCATCGAAATTTCGCCAGCGCCGCTGCGTGTCGACGCCGGCAATTCGGCGGTTGACGACCAAGGGCACGCGCTGCTCCGACACGCCGCCGTGCGAGCGCAGCGGCGCATCGAGGCCGGACAGGTCATGCTTGGCCGCGGCCGAGCCGAGCACGGTCGAGCGCTCGGCCACCACCACGAGGTCGCCGATGCGGTCGGCGGGCAGCTCGAAGCGTTGCGCCGCGGCCTCGCGCAGCCACACCGATTCGATGCCGCGCATCGCGCCGATGCGTGAGGCCAGTGCACGCGCATCGCTGCCTGCGGCCAAGTACACGGTGGCGAACGAGCCGAGCGCGCCGTGGTGCACGACATACGGGTCGGTGATCGGCAGGATCACGCGTGCCTGTGCGGCGCCGAACCATGCATCGAGCACGTCCTGCAGGTAGATCACGTCGGGGCTGGCATCGAGCCATGTCTTCGCATTCATGCCGTGGTCGGCGGTGAGCGCGATCACGCAGCCGAGCGCATCCATCTTTGCGAGGTAGCCGTCCATCATCGCGTAGAACGCGTTTGCAGCTTCCGTGCCCGGCGCGTGCTTGTGCTGCACATAGTCGGTGGTCGACAGGTACATCACATCGGCACGCTGCGTCTGCGCGATGCGCAGCCCGGCGGCGAAGACGAATTCCGACAGCGCCGCGCTGTAGACATCGGGCAGCGGCAGGCCTACGAGTTCCAGCACGCCGTCGATGCCGTTGTCGTCCAGCGTCGCCGCATTCGCATGCTCGGCCGAGAAGCAGATGCCGCGCATGCCGTGCCCGAGCAGGCGGCGCAGCTTGTCCTTCGCGGTGACCACGGCGCAGCGCTTGCCTGCGTCGGCCAGCGCAGCGAGGATGCTCGGCGCGCGCAGCCACTTCGGGTCGTTCATCATCAGCTCGCTGTTGCTCGCCGTGTCGAACAGGTAGTTGCCGCAGATGCCGTGCACCGACGGCGGCACGCCGGTGACGATCGACAGATTGTTCGGGTTGGTGAAGCTCGGGATCACGCAATCGGCGACGAGCGCGGTGCCGTCGCGCAGCACGCCCTTCATCCACGGCATTGCGCCGGCGGCCACCGCTTGCGCGATGTAGTCGGGCTCGCAGCCGTGACCTCGATGCCGCGCGTTTCAGGCATGGCGCACCTTTCGGGAGTTGGCACGCACCGGCTGCGGCGCATTGTTGCGCTCGGTGCGCTCCTTGCTTTCCATCACGTGCTCGCGCATCGCGCGGCCCGCGGCCTCGCGGTCGCCGGACGCGATGGCCTTGACGATGGCACGGTGCTCGTTGGCCGAGATCGGCAGCAGCTTGCCGTCGGCCAGGTTCATGCGGCGGAACAGGCTCAGCTCCTTGATCAGCCGCCGGTAGATCGCGGTGAGCTTGCGGTTGCCGGCGAACTCGACCAGCTTGTCGTGGAAGTCGAGATTGATCAGGTGGTAGCGGTCGGCGTCGCCGGCCTTCACCGCCTGCTCCATCTGCTCGACCATGCCGCGCACGGCCTTCAGCTGCTCGGGCGTGATGCGCTCGGCCAGGCGCCGGCCGACGGCCTCGTCCATCAGCGCACGCAGGTCGTAGATCTCCATCGCCTCGCCCAGGTCGATGTTGCGCACGAACACGCCGCGGTTCTTCTCCTGCCGCACCAGGCCCGACTCTTCGAGGCTGCGGAACGCCTCGCGGATCGGCCCACGCGATACGCCCAGCCGCTCGGCCAGCGCTGCTTCGGTCAGCTTGGCGCCCGGCTCCAACTCGCCGGCGAGGATCTGCCGCTCGATCTCCTGCTGCACCACCGAAGTGAGCGAGCTCGATTGCAGCAGCGCGATGGTTGGGTGGACCGTCATGTGAAGCAACGTGGCTGTGTGCGGCTGGGCGCGAAGAGCAGCGCGGGATCAGGCCGCCGGAGCACTTCGACGAGCAACACCGCCGCGTCCTGCCGAGGACGTCGGGTGACCGGCGGAGTGAAGTAAAGGAGGAGGTCTTGGCCTTCAGGCCAAGACCGGGGGACATGAACGGAGCCGGTTACCCGACGGCCTCGGCTCGCTCCGATCGGCAGACGTTGCTCCTTGCGCATGCCGCTCATTGAACGACCGCCGCAGTCAATTGTCAACAATCTGCAAACTACCGTTGACACCATGCCGAAGCACGGACTAGATTGCTGTCGCCGTAACCAAACGTCATCACCGCGTCATGGGGTCGGCTGCACGCTTCTCGGTTTTGCGTTCCCGTCGATCCCACAAGGAGCAACCATGCGATTCCCGAGTTCATTGCGTCGCGCGCTGGCCGCAGCCCTGGCGCTCGTTGCTGGCGCCGCGCTGGCGCAGAAGACTCCACTGCTCGTCTACACCGCGCTGGAGACCGACCAGCTCAAGGCCTATCAGGAAGGCTTCAACAAGGTCTACCCCGACATCGAGCTGAAGTGGGTGCGCGACTCCACCGGCGTAATCACCGCCAAGCTGCTCGCCGAGAAGGCCAATCCGCAGGCCGACGTGGTGATGGGCGTGGCCGCCTCCAGCCTCGCGCTGCTCGACAAGAACGGCATGCTCGAACCGTACAAGCCGCTGAACGCCGACGCCATCATGGCGGCCTACCGCGACAAGAAGAACCCGCCGGCCTGGTTCGGCATGGACGTGTGGGGCGCCACGGTGTGCTTCAACACGGTGGAGGCGCAGAAGAAGAACATCCCGAAGCCCGAGAGCTGGAAGGATCTGCTCAAGCCCGCGTACAAGGGCCAGATCGTGATGCCCAACCCGGCGTCGTCGGGCACCGGCTTCTTCGACGTCACCGCGTGGCTCACGCTGTGGGGCGACAAGGAGGGGAAAGGCGACGGCTGGAAGTTCATGGACGGCCTGCACGAGAACATCGCGCAGTACACGCACTCGGGCAGCAAGCCGTGCAACATGGCGGCCAGCGGCGAATACGTGGTCGGCATCTCGTTCGAGTACCGCGCCAACACCAACAAGGCCAAGGGCGCGCCGATCGACCTGGTGTTCCCGAAGGAAGGCCTCGGCTGGGACCTCGAATCCTTCGGCATCCACAAGGGCACCAAGCACCTCGACGCGGCGAAGAAGCTCGCCGATTGGGCCTCGAGCAAGGACGCGATGCTGCTCTACGGCAAGAACTTCGCGATCACCGCGCAGCCCGGCGTCGCCGCGCCGCTGCCCAACGTGCCGAAGGACTACGAGCAGCGTCTGGTGAAAATGGACTTTGCGTGGGCCGCCGACAACCGCGAGCGCATCCTCGCCGAGTGGACGAAGCGATACAACGCCAAATCCGAGCCGAAGAAATGAACACCTTCCTGCGCCTGCAGGGCATCCGCAAGCAGTTCGGCGCCTTCACCGCGCTCGAGCATGTCGACCTCGACATCGAGCGCGGCGAGTTCGTCTGCTTCCTCGGGCCCTCGGGCTGCGGCAAGACCACCTTGCTGCGCATCATCGCTGGGCTCGAGACGCAGACCGCGGGCCGCATCGAGCAGGCCGGGCGCGACATCTCGCGGCTGCCGCCCGCGGAGCGCGACTACGGCATCGTGTTCCAGTCGTACGCGCTCTTCCCCAACCTGACGGTGGCCGGCAACGTGGCCTATGGCCTCGTGAACCGCAAGGTGGCGAAGGCGGCGGCGAAGGCGCGCGTGGCCGAGCTGCTGCAGCTCGTCGGGCTGCCGGGCTGCGAGGTCAAGTACCCGGCGCAGCTCTCGGGCGGACAGCAGCAGCGCATCGCGCTGGCGCGCGCGTTGGCCACGTGGCCCGGGCTGCTGCTGCTCGACGAGCCGCTGTCGGCGCTGGATGCCATCGTGCGCGTGAAGCTGCGGCAGGAGATCCGCAGCCTGCAGCGCAAGCTCGGCGTGACGACCATCATGGTCACGCACGACCAGGAAGAGGCGCTGTCGGTGGCCGACCGCATCGTCGTGATGAACCAGGGCACGATCGAGCAGGTCGGCACGCCGATGCAGGTGTACCGCGACCCGGCCACGTTGTTCGTCGCCGATTTCGTCGGGCGCATCAACGCGCTGCCGGCGGTGCTCGAAAGTGGCAACACGATCCGCTTCGGCGAGCGCGTGTTCGCCTGCGCGCACAACGGCGAGCCGGGGCGCGAGGTGAAGGTCTATCTGCGGCCGGAGGACGTGCTGGCGCGGCCCGTGCCCGATGGCGACCCGANNNGCCTGGTGCGCGTCAAGAGCGCCGAGTTCGGCACGCAGCGGCTCACGGTGTACCTGTCGCTGAACTTCCTCGCCGAGCATCGGCTGGAGGTCGGCGGGCGCTTGCCGCTGCGGCTGATGCCTGAGCGCATGAGGATCTTTGCGTGAGTGCGGTGATCGCGACGCCAACGCCTCTGTCATCCGCGACCCTGCGGCAACGCACGCATTGGACCGATCGTCTCGCGCAGGCGCTGCTCGCTCTCGTCGCGCTCGCGCTGCTGGCCTTCCTCGCCGCGCCGCTGCTGGCCATCCTGCAGCAGGCGCTGCAAGGCCGGCAGGGCGAGTACGTGGGGCTGGCCAACTTCATTGCCTATGCGCAAACACCGGCGCTGCTGCAGTCGCTGTGGAACAGCCTGTGGGTATCGGCGCTGGTCACCATGCTCACGGTGCCGCCGGCCTTCGGTTTCGCCTATGCGCTCACGCGCAGCTGCATGCCGGCCAAGCCGCTGTTCCGCGCGATCACCCTGATCCCGCTGCTGGCACCGTCGCTGCTATCGGCCATCTCGCTGATCTACTGGTTCGGCAACCAGGGCGTGCTCAAGGGCTGGCTGCAGGCGCTGGGCATGGATGGCGTCTACGGCGCGCCGGGCATCGTGATGGCCGAGGCCTTCTCGACCTTTCCGCATGCGCTGATGATTCTCGTCACCGCGCTGGCCGCCGCCGATGCGCGGCTGTACGAGGCGGCCGACGCGCTCGGCACCAGCGCGTCGCGCAAGTTCTGGACGATCACCTTGCCGGGCGCCAAGTACGGCCTGATCTCGGCGGCGCTGGTGACCTTCACGCTGGTCATCACCGACTTCGGCATTCCGAAGGTCATCGGCGGCAACTTCAACGTGCTGGCCACCGACGTGTTCAAGCTCGTCATCGGCCAGCAGGACTTCCAGCGCGGCGCGGTGGTCGCGCTGCTGCTGCTCGCGCCGGCGGGCCTGACCTTCGCGGTCGACCATTGGGTCAGCCGCAAGCAGACGGCGATGCTCAGCGCGCGCGCCGTGCCGTATGGCCCCAAGCGCGCGCCGCTGTACGACGCCGTGATGACGACGTATTGCCTCGCCGTCGCCGCGCTGATGCTCGCGATGCTCGGCATGGCGGTGTTCGCCTCCTTCGCGAGCTTCTGGCCCTACAACCTCACGCCGAGCTGGCGGCACTATGTGCTGGGCCTGGTCGATGCCGAGGTCGGCGAGGCCTTCGTCAACAGTCTGAAGATGGCCGCGGGCACGGCGCTGCTCGGCACCGCCTTCGTCTTCATCGGCGCGTACCTGCTGGAAAAGACCGCGGGCCTGAAGCCGCTGCGCGCGCTGCTGCGGCTGCTGTCGATGCTGCCGATGGCGGTGCCCGGGCTGGTGCTGGGTCTCGGCTACATCTTCTTCTTCAATGCACCGGGCAATCCGCTGGGCGGGCTGTACCACACGCTCACCTTGCTCGCGATCTGCAGCGCGGTGCACTTCTACACCACCGGCCACCTCACCGCGGTGACCGCGCTGAAGAGCCTCGATGCCGAGTTCGAGGCGGTGTCGGCGTCGCTGAAGGTGCCGTTCTACAAGACCTTCTGGCGCGTGACCCTGCCGATCTGCACGCCGGCGCTGCTGGACATCGCGCGCTACTTCTTCATCAACGCGATGACCACGGTGTCGGCGGTCGTGTTCCTCTACGCGCCGGAGACCAAGGTGGCGGCCATCGCCATCCTGAACCTCGACGAGGCTGGCGAGATCGGCGCCGCGGCCGCCTGTGCCGTGCTGATCGCCGCCGCTTCGGCGCTGGCCACCGCGCTCTTCATGCTGCTGTCGTGGTGGGTCGACCGCCGCACACAGGCGTGGAAGCAACCGACGACCTGACACAGGAGACCCGATGGACCGCGACCGCATCCT
>VBDL01000268.1 GCA_005884255.1 Betaproteobacteria bacterium
ATCGCTCGGCGACGATCTGAAGTTCGTCTTCATCACGTCGGCGGCTGCCTCGAGCGCCGGCGACGAGCTGAAGGTGACGGTCACGCCGTCGACGGCCGCGAAGTGCGAGCGCTGCTGGCACTACCGCGACGACGTCGGCGCCGACGCCGCGCACCCGACGATCTGCGGCCGCTGCACCAGCAACCTGTACGGCGCAGGCGAAGAGCGCCGCATCGCATGACGGCGCACAAGTCGAACGTGGCGCCGTGGCTGGGAATTGCCGCGGTGGTGATCGTGCTGGATCAGCTCACCAAGCGGCTGATCCTGGGCGAGGTCGGCTTCGGCGAGAGCCGCACGGTGACCGGCTTCTTCAACCTCGTGCACGCACACAATACCGGCGCGGCGTTCTCCTTCCTCGCCACCGGCACCGGCTGGCAGCGCTGGTTCTTCGCGCTGCTGGCTGCCGCGGCCAGCGTGTTCATCGTCTGGCTGCTGCGCAAGCATGGCGAGCAGCGGCTGTTCGCCGTGGCCTTGTCGCTCATCCTCGGCGGCGCCCTGGGCAACCTGATCGACCGCCTGCTGTACGGCTATGTGGTCGACTTCCTTGAATTCCACTGGCGCTTCCTGGAGCCGCTGTTCTACCAGGGCCGCTTCCCGGCCTTCAACGTGGCCGACAGCGCCATCACGCTCGGCGCCGGCTTGCTCATCCTCGACGAGCTGCGGAGGGTGCGCAAAACCTGACGCGGTGCGCGCACAATGGTGGCGCACACGCCCGGATGGATCATGAGTCTCATCGCGCGCATTGGTCTGGCGCTGGCCCTGCTGCTGGCGGGCTGGTCGGCCCGCGGCGGCGAGCTGCAGCTGCTGACCGAGGAGTACCCGCCGCTGTCGTTCACCAGGGACGGCAAGGTCAGTGGGTTGTCGGTGGAGATCGTCGAGGAGATCCAGCGCCGCGTCGGCAGTCGCGTCGCGATCCAGGTGCTGCCGTGGGCGCGCGCCTACCGCATGGCGCTGGAGCAGCCCGACGTCGCGCTGTTCGGCACCACGCGCACCGCCGAGCGCGACAAGCTGTTCCAGTGGGTCGGCCCCATCGTCGCCGGCCGCACCAGCCTCTATGCCAAGCGCGGTGCGGGCCTGCGGCTATCGTGCCGCGCGAGGACTACAAGCACCAGCTGCTGAAGGCCGCCGGTGTGGCCAACCTGCAGACGGTGAACACGCACGAGCAGATGGTGCGCATGGTGCTCTACGGACGCGGCACCTTCATGGCCGCCAACAGCCTGACCTTGCCGACCCTGCTGGCCAATGTCGGCGCCAGCCCGCAGGACCTGGAGCTCGTCTACACCTTCCACCAGGCCGAGGCTTATGTCGCCTTCTCGCAGGGCACCTCCGCCGACGTCGTGCGCGAATGGCAGGCGGCGCTCAACGCCATGAAGCGCGACAAGAGCTTCGCGCGCATCTACGCGAAATGGCTGCCCGACGAAACGCCGCCGGAGGCCGTGCCGGCGCAGTAACATCGCCGCGGTGAGGATGAGCATGAGCGACTTGTCCCCTCGCCTCGCGAAACGGCTCGGTGCCGGGTTCGACTCGACGCACACGCGCAGCGAAGAGGAACTGCTGCGCCTGCGCACGCTGGCGCGCGAGAACCAGATCCTGCTCGACACCGTGCTGGTGGGCATCGTCTTCGTGCGCGACCGCATGATGCTGCGGTGCAACCGGCGCTTCGAAGAATTGTTCGGCTATGCGCCGCACGAGCTCGACGGCCGCTCCACCCGCGTGCTCTATCCCGACGAGGCCGCCTTCTCGCTCGGCGGCTCGCCCTACCCGGCGCTCGCCGAGGGCAAGACGCACCAGCGCGAGCAGATCCTCGTGCGCAAGGACGGCAGCCCCTTCTGGTGCCGGCTCTACGGCCGCGCGATGGACCCGGCCCACCCGCATGACGGCTCGGTATGGCTGTTCGAGGACGTGAGCGAGCGCAAGGCCGCCGAGGAAGCCAACCGCCAGCTGCTGCTGCACTACCGCGCCATCTTCGAGAACGCGTCGGCCGGCATCGTGTTCACGCGCCGCGGCATCTGCGAGACCTGCAACCCGCAGTTCGCGGCGCTGTTCGGCTATGCCAGCCCCGAGGCGGTGACCAACCAGCCGGCCTCCGTGCTCTACCGCTCTTCCGACGACTACTGCGAGATGGGCCGCCTGGCCGAGCCGGTGCTCGCGCGCGGCGAGCCTCTGGACGTGGAATGGCAGATGCGCCGCGCCGACGGCGCGCTGATCTGGGTGCGGCTGCACGCGCAGGCGGTGGGCGGCGGCGACCTGTCGCAAGGCACGATCTGGATCGCCGAAGACATCTCCGAGCGCCGGCGCGCCGAGCAGGTGCTGCAGCAGACGCTGATGGAGCAGGAGGCGATTCTCGAGAACGCGTCGGTCGGCATCGTGTTCCTCAAGGACCGCGTGGTGCAGCGCTGCAACCGCCGCTTCGCCGAGCTGTTCGGCTACGCGCCGGGCGCGGTGCTGGGCCAGACGACACGCTTCATCTACGCGTCCGACGAAGACTTCCAGCGCAGCGGTGCGGAAGCCTATGCGTTTCTCGCACGCGGCCAGTCGCACACCCGCGAGCAGCATCTGGTGCGGCGCGACGGCAGCCGCTTCTGGTGCCGCGTCACCGGCCGCAGCGTCGATCTGCAGCGCCCGGGGCAGGAATCGGTGTGGCTGGCCGAGGACGTGACCGAGCAGCACGCCGCGCGCGAAGACCTGGAAGCGCGCGTGCAGCAGCGCACCGCCGAGCTGGCCGATGCCAACCGCCGGCTGGTGCAGGAGATCGCCGAGCGCGAACAGGCCGAGAGCCGCGTGCGCCACCTGGCCAATCACGATGAGCTCAGCGGCCTGCCCAACCGCCGCCTGCTGTTCGACCGGCTCACCTTGGCGCTGGCGCTGGCGCGGCGCGCCGGCGAGCTGGTGGCCGTCGTGTTCCTCGACCTCGACCGCTTCAAGACCATCAACGACTCGCTCGGTCACGCGGTGGGCGATGAGCTGCTGCGCAGCGTCGCGCAGCGGCTGGCCGGCGTCGTGCGCGAGGGCGACACGGTGGCGCGGCTCGGCGGCGACGAGTTCGTGCTGGTGCTGCCGCAGCTCAGCGCCGCCAACCATGTGGTGACCGTGGCCGAGAAAGTGGTGGAGACGCTCTCGCTGCCCTTCCACGTGCACGGCCACGAGCTGCACATCACCGCGAGCCTCGGCATGGCGCTGTTCCCGGGCGACGGCGACAGCCCCGAGACCTTGCTGCGCAATGCCGACTCGGCGATGTATCACGCCAAGGAGGCGGGGCGCGACAACTACCAGTTCTTCGCGTCGCAGATGAACGTGAGCGCGGCGATGCGCCTGGAGCTGGAGAACGACCTGCACCACGCGCTGCAGCGCGACGAGCTGTTCCTCGAGTACCAGCCGCGCATCGACGTGCAGCACGGCCACATGAAGGGCGTGGAGGCGCTGGTGCGCTGGCAGCATCCGCGGCTGGGCGTGCTCTATCCGGGCCGCTTCATCCCACTCGCCGAGGAGACGGGCCTCATCACGCGGCTGGGCGAATGGGTGCTGCACCGCGCTTGCCGGCAGGTCCTGGCATGGCAGCAGCAAGGGGCCGAAGCCTTCCCGGTGGCCGTCAACCTGTCGCCGCGGCAGTTCCGCCAGCACGACATCGTCGAGCGCATCTCCGCCATCCTCACCGACACCGGCGTCAGCGCGCAACTCATCGAGCTGGAGATCACCGAGTCGACGCTGATGCAGCACACCGACCAGACCACCGAGCTCCTGCTGCGCCTGCGCGCCATGGGCCTGTCGCTGGCGATCGACGACTTCGGCATCGGCTACTCGAACCTCAGCTACCTGAAGCGGCTGCCGGTGGCGCAGCTGAAGATCGACCAATCGTTCGTGCGCGACCTGGCGGTGGACCCGACCAATGCTGCGATCGTCTCGACGGTGGCCACGCTGGCCAACAAGCTGGGCCTGAGCGTGGTCGCCGAGGGCGTGGAGACGCTGGAGCAGCTCGACCTCGTGCGCCGCTGTGGCTGCGGCCAGGCGCAAGGCTTCCTCTTCAGCCGCGCCGTGCCGGCCGAGCAGGTGCTGCCGATGCTCACGCGCGACTGGCTGGCCGCGTTCGATGCGGTGCCGCTCGATATGCGGCTGTGATTCGTAGGGTGGGCTTCAGCCCACGTTGTTGCCGGTGGGCTGAAGCCCACCCTACGAGATCACCAACTCGGCCGCGGCGAGATCCTCCAACGCGGTGCCCACGGACTTGAACAGCGTCACGTCATCGCTCGAGTCGCGGCCGCGCAGTGTGCCACGCACCAGATCCGCGAGTTCGCCGAGCACGTGTTCCCGCGCGATCACGCCGCGCTGCATCGGCTGCAGCAGATCGCCCGCCTCGGCCAGCACACCGGCCAGCGTATCGGCGACGACGCGCGAGCGCGCGACGGCCTCGTCGTCGACCTCGCGCATGTCGGGCCGGAAGCCGCCGACCAGATCGAGGTGCGTGCCCGCACGCAGCCACACGCCCTTGACGAGCGGCGTGGTCGACGTGGTGGCGCAGCTCACGATGTCGGCCTCGCGCACCGCGGCTTCCAGATCATCCACAGCCTGCGCCGGCAGCCCTTCGTTGCGCAGCGCGGTGGCTCGCGCGTCGCGCGCCGCGGCATCGCGCGCCCACAGCAGCACGCGCTCGAGGCTCGGCCGCAGTGCGGCGTGTGCGCGCGCCATCCACGGCGCGAGGTGCCCGGCGCCGACGACGAGCAGCGTGCGCGCGTCGTCGCGCGCCAGGTAGCGCGCCGCCAGCGCGGAAGCCGCGGCAGTGCGCCGCACCGTCAGCGCCTCGCCATCGAGCAGCGCGCGCGGCTCACCGGTCGAGCGATCGAACAGCAGGTACAGCGCCTGCACCGTGCCGACGCCGCGCGCGGCGTTGCCTGGCATCACGGTGACGAGCTTGGTGCCCAGCGAGCGCGGCGTCCAGGCCGGCATCAGCAGCAGCGTGTCGCCGCCGCCCAGCGCATGCGCATGGCGCACCGGCACCTCGGCGCCCGCGGCGAAGGCCTGCGCCAGCGCATCGGCCAGTCGAGGCCAGGGCAGCGCGGCGTGCACCTCCTCGCTTGAATAGACTCGCACCATGACCATGACCTCGATCGTAATCGTCGGCGGCGGCGTGATGGGCGCGGCCACCGCCTGCTTTCTGGCGCGCGACCACGGCATCGCTGCCACGGTGCTGGAGCGCGACCCGACTTACGCGCGCGCATCGAGCGCGCTGTCGGCCAGCTCGATCCGCCAGCAGTTCTCCACCACGGTGAACATCGCACTGTCGCGCGAGAGCCTGCAGTTCTACCGGCGCATCGGCGACGAGCTGGCGGTGAACGGCGAGCGGCCCGACATCGGCCTCGTCGAAGGTGGGTATCTTTATCTGGCGAGCGACGCCGGCGCGCCGCT
>VBDL01000269.1:0-5505 GCA_005884255.1 Betaproteobacteria bacterium
GCGCCGCGGCGTGGCAGGAACTTGCGCATTTGTCGAATGCTGCCTTCGGCGCCGGCCGGCCTGCACTTAAGCTAATGCCCCATGGATGGCTTGGCGAGCGAACTCTCGGTGTGTGCCGCGCTGCTGCGCTCACAGGCGCGGCCGCAGCGCCATGTGGGCCTGCCCGATGGCGCCTGATTCGTGCACTGGCGCAATGCCGACACCGAGGTGGAGTACCTGAAGCCGGAGCATCACACGCTGTCGTTCTACCTCGAAGGCGGCCAGGCGGTGCGCTGCCTCGATGAGCCGGCCGCGCGCGGCGAACCCGGAAGCCTGTGCTGCCTGCCGGCCGGCCATGAATCGCATTGGGACGTGCGCGGATCGCTGCAGCTGCTGCACCTGTACCTGCCGCGGCTGCAGCTCGCGCAGGCGGCGGAGCGCTGGTTCGAGCTCGACCCGCGCGTCGCGACCTTGCCCGAGCGCATCTATTTTCATGACGATGCACTGGCCGCGCTGTGCGCGCGCATCGCCGCGCTGGACTGGTCGGCCGCCGGCGCGCCGCTGCAGCTGCAGCAGCTGGCGCTCGATGTGCAGGCCTGCCTGCTCGAGCACCACAGCCTGCACGCGCGGCCGCTGCCCGTGGTGCGCGGCGGCCTGTCGCCCGGCGCACGGCGGCGCGTGCTCGAGTGCATCGAAGCCGGCCTGCATGGCGAGCTGAGCCTCGCCGAGCTGGCGCGAGCGGCGAACCTGTCGGACTACCACTTCGCGCGCATGTTCAAGGCCAGCTTCGGCATGAGCCCGCACGCGTGGGTGATGCAGCGGCGTCTGGCCCGCGCGCGCCAGCTGCTGGCATCGGGCCGCCTGCCGCTGGCGGACGTGGCTGAGAACGCGGGCTACGCGCACCTGTCGCATCTGAACGCTGCGCTCAGGCGCGCCGGTCTGGCGTCGGCCGCGGCCTACCGCCGCGGCGTTACAGCGGCAGCGCCGTCGTGTTCTTGACCTCTTCCATCACCGCATAGGTGCGCGTCTCGCGCACGCCGGGCAGCGTCCAGATCACGCTGCCGATGAACTCGCGATAGGCGGCCATGTCGGCCACGCGCGTCTTCAGCAGGTAATCGAAGCCGCCGGCCACCAGATGGCATTCGAGGATCTCGGGGCGCACCTGCACCGCGGCGCGGAAGCTGTCCATCACATCGTGCACCGTGCGATCGAGCAGGATCTCGATGAACACCAGCAGGCCGGCGCCCAGCTTGTCGGGATTGAGCCGCGCCTCGTAGCCGAGGATGTAGCCGTCGCGCGTCAGCCGCTTCACGCGCTCGAGCACCGCGGTGGGCGACAGGTGCACGGTCTCGGCCAGCTTCAGGTTGCTGATGCGGCCGTCCTTCTGCAGCACGCGCAGGATGCGCACGTCGATCTTGTCGAGGCTGCGTTCGGCGCTGGCGCGCTCGTCAGGCGAGGTTTCGTCTGGGCTCATGGTCGATGATTCTCCGACAAACCGGCCGAATCCCGAATTTCATGCGGGCTCGCGAGGCGTAACCTAGACGACCTCACCAAGCTAGAGGCCGTCATGAACGCCAGCAGTTCCTTCCCGCTCCCGCCGCCGCAAGCCCGCCTGCCCTTCCCGTATCGCGACGAGATCGAGGTCGTGAAGGGCGCGCTGCAATCGCTGCAGGCGGGGCTCGACTGGCCGGCGGTGATCGCGACGGCCAGCCCCTGGGTGCAGCAGGTGCGCGACAAGCCGGCGCCGTTCTGGGCCATGGAGTCGCTGCTGCGCGAGTACCCGATCTCCAGCGCCGAGGGGCTGGCGCTGATGCGGCTGGCCGAGGCGCTGCTGCGCGTGCCCGATGCCGAGACGGCGATCGCGCTGACGGCGGATCAGCTCGGCCGCGCCGAGTTCGATGCTGGCGGCGACGGGCCGCACAAGATGCTGGCTAGCCTGTCGGCCAGCGCGATCGCGTTGTCGAAGCGCTTCCTGCCCGATGCCGAGCACGAGGCGGGCTTGCTCAAGCGCCTGGGCGCGAAGACCGTGGTGGCGGCCACCGTGCGCGCGATCCAGCTGCTCGGCCGCCAGTTCGTGCTCGGCCGCTCGATCAGCGAAGCGATGCACGAGGCAGCGAGCCAGCGCAAGCACCAGGCGAACCTGCGCTTCAGCTACGACATGCTTGGCGAAGGCGCGCGCACCGAGGGAGATGCGGAGCGCTACCGCGCGTCTTACCGCCATGCCATCGAATCCATCGCCGCGGGCCGTGTGGCCGCCTCGCCGATGGAAGCCGACGGCATCTCGATCAAGCTCAGCGCCCTCTTCTCGCGCTATGAAGACGCGCAACGCGAGCGCGTGTTCGCTGAAGCGCTGCCGCGCGTGTGGTCGCTGATCGAGCTGGCGGCGCGCGCCAACCTGAACCTGACCATCGATGCCGAGGAGAGCGATCGCCTCGAACTGTCGCTCGACGTGCTGGACGCGCTGGCCGCGCGTATCGCCGCGCAGCACCCGCAGTGGCAGGGCTTCGGCCTCGCGGTGCAGGCCTACCAGACGCGCGCGCTGCCGGTGATCGACGAGGTGGCGAACATTGCGCGCAAGCACGGCCTGCGCTTCATGGTGCGGCTGGTCAAGGGCGCCTATTGGGACGGCGAGATCAAGCGCGCGCAGGAGATGGGCCTGACCGGCTACCCGGTGTTCACGCACAAGCAGCACACCGACATCTCGTACCTCGCCTGTGCGCGCGCGCTGATCAGCAATGCCGATGCGATCTACCCGCAGTTCGCCACGCACAACGCCGGCACCATCGCGGCCATCCTGCAGATGGCGCGCGCAGCCAATGCGCCGTTCGAGATGCAGCGTCTCCATGGGATGGGCGAAGGGGTCTATCGCGAGGTGCTGAAGGATGCATCGATCGCCTGCCGCGTCTATGCGCCGGTCGGCGAACACCGCGACCTGCTGGCCTACCTCGTGCGCCGGCTGCTGGAGAACGGCGCCAACTCGTCCTTCGTGCATCAGCTGGCCGACGAGGCGGTGCATCTGGAAGAGCTGCTCGGCTCGCCGCTGCATGCGGCACAGGCGCCGTCGCAGCCGCTGCCGGTGGCGCTGTATGGCGCCGAGCGGCGCAACTCGACGGGTGCCGACCTCGCGTGCATCGCGCAACGCGAGCCGCTGCTCGCGGCCTTGCGCAACGTGCAACCGGCCAGCGTGCCGCTGGCTTCCGGTGCCGATGTCGACGCGGCGATGGCCCGCCTGTACGCCGGTTTCCCTGCCTGGAGCGCCAAACCGGTGGCCGAGCGCGCGGCCGTGCTGCAACGTGCCGCCGATGCGCTCGAAGCGCGGCTGAGCGAGTTCTGCGCGCTGCTCGTCAAGGAAGGCGGCAAGACACTGCCCGACTGCGTGGCCGAGGTGCGCGAGGCGGTGGACTTCTGCCGCTACTACGGCAGCCAAGCCATCGAGCGCCTCGGTCCGCAGACGCTGCCTGGCCCCACCGGCGAAAGCAACGAGCTGCGCCTGCACGGCCGTGGCGTGTTCGTCTGCATCAGCCCGTGGAATTTCCCGCTGGCCATCTTCGCCGGCCAGGTGGTGGCTGCGCTGGTGGCGGGCAACAGCGTCGCCGCCAAGCCGGCCGAGCAGACGCCGGCGGTGGCGCAGGCCATGGTTGCGCTGCTGCACGAGGCGGGCGTGCCGCCCGATGCGCTGGCCCTGCTGCACGGCCCCGGCGAGACGGTGGGCGCCGCGCTGGTCGCCGACGCGCGCTGCGCCGGCGTGTGCTTCACCGGCAGCACGCAGGTGGCGAAGATCATCAACCGCACGCTGGCTGCGAAGGACGGCCCGATCGTGCCGCTGATCGCCGAGACCGGCGGGCTCAACGCGATGATCGTCGACTCCACAGCGCTGCCCGAGCAGGTGATCGACGCGGTGGTGCAAAGCGCCTTCCGCTCGGCCGGCCAGCGCTGCTCGGCGCTGCGCCTGCTCGCCGTGCACGACAGCATCGCCAACGGCGTGATCGAGATGCTCAAGGGCGCGATGGCGGAACTGGCGGTCGGCGACCCGGCGCAGCTCGCCACCGACGTCGGTCCCGTGATCGACGACGAGGCGCACGCCAACCTGCGGCGCCATGTCGAGCGCCTGAAGCGCGAAGCGAAGCCGCTCGGCGAAACGCCGGTGGCCTCGAAGCTGCCGCGCCTGTTCGCGCCGACCGCGTTCGAGATCGCGCGCATCGCCGAGCTGAAGGAAGAGATCTTCGGCCCGGTGCTGCACGTGGTGCGCTACAGCGGCGAGGTCGATGCGGTGGTCGAGCAGATCAACGCGCTCGGCTATGGCCTGACCTTCGGCATCCAGACGCGCATCGACTCGCGCGCGCAGCGGCTCGCGCGCCAGGCGCGCATCGGCAACGTCTACGTCAATCGCAACATGATCGGCGCGGTGGTCGGCGTGCAGCCCTTCGGCGGCGAAGGCTTGAGCGGAATACCGCGGCGGCCGGCGGCAATGCCGCCTTGCTGGCGGGATTGGCCTGATCCGTAGGGTGGGCTTCAGCCCACCAGGCAACGGTGGGCTGAAGCCCACCCTACGACACATCACCCGTGCTGGTAGCGGTGCTCCTGCGTGAGGCCGCCGTAGCCATAGGCGGCCGCGCGCAGGTCGGCGACGTGCACATACGAGTGCTCGGCCACACCGCCGAGCAGCTCGTCCATCGCCTGGTGCACCGCCTTCAGGTACTCGGCCTTCTCGCGCTTGGTGTTGGTCTCGTCGGTGATGCTGACCATCCAGTGGTACGAGCGCGGCTGCCCGTCGCCGAGCGGTCGGCCGGCGATGAACCAGCGCTGCGCCGGAATGAAGTCGACGACCACGGCCGTCAGCGCCGGGTCCTTGTGCAGCAGGCGATGCGTGAGCTCGACCGCGCTGGCTGCGATGCGCTGGCCAAGCGCGTCGTCGGCGGCACCGGAGACCTGGATGTGCAGATAGGGCATGAGTCTCTCCTGGGTGAATGGTTTTCAGTCTAGGCGTCGAGTACCGTTCGGTGAAGCGAGATAATTTCACCGCATTCAGCAGGAACGCTCATGAATCACCTGGACCCGCTGTGGCTGCAGAGCTTCGCCGCGATCGCGCAGGCCGGCTCGGTGACGCGCGCCGCGCAGCGTGTGCACCGCACGCAATCGGCGGTGAGCCTGCACCTGCGCCAGCTCGAGGCCTCGCTCGGCGCGCAACTGGTCGAACGCACGACGCGCTCGCTGAAGCTCACCGCCGACGGCGAGCGCTTCCTGCCTTACGCGCAGCGCCTGCTCGATCTGCAGGCCGCCGCGCGCGACGCGCTGCGCGAGACCGCGGCCACACAAGCCGTGTGGCGCATCGGCGTCAGCGAATACTTTCTGCCGCAGCGGCTGGACGAACTGCTCGCGCTGTTGCAGCAGCATGGCGGCGGCGCGCGCCTGGAATTGCTGTGGGCCAGCTCCGCATCGCTGCAATCGCTGTGGCGGGCCGGCGAGATCGATCTCGCGGTGATCACCGCACTCGAGCCGCCCGTCGATGCAAGGCCTCTGCGCCGC
>VBDL01000269.1:5542-14186 GCA_005884255.1 Betaproteobacteria bacterium
GGCCCCGATTGCCCGGTGCGGCAGATCGCGCTGGCCGCGCTGGCGCGCAACGGCCACGCCTACCACCTGCGCCTGAGCTGCAGCGGCAGCCAGGCCGCGGTGGCGGCGATCCGCGCCGGCTGGGGCGTGGGCTGCCTGAACGTGTCGGCGATCCCGGGCGATCTGGTGCAGCTGTCGCGCCAGGACGCTCGCCGCTGGGCCTCGCCCGGCAAGCTCGCGTTCTATCTGCTCGCGCGGCCCGAGCTGCGCGCCCTGTCGCGTGCGCTGCACGGCTGGGCCGGCGCGTGAACGTCAGCTCATTGTTCGAGCTTCAGGCCGATCTTGTTGATGATCGCGCCCCAGCGCTTGGTGTCGGCCTCGACCGTCTTGCGGAAGTCGGCCGGCGAGCCGCCGACGACACTCAGGCCCTGGTTGTCGAGCACTGTCTTCACCGCCGGGTCGTGCAGCGCCGCGTTGACATCGGCATTGATCTTCTGCACCACGGCGTCGGGCGTACCCGCGGCGACGAAGAAGCCGTTCCACGCCAGCGACTCGACCTTGGGCAGGCCGGCCTGGCCGAAGGTCGGCAGCTCATGCAGCGACTCCGGCCGCTGCTCGCTGCTCACCGCGATGAAGCGCATCTTGCCGTTCTTGACGTGCGGCAGCAGCGCCGGCGCCACCGCGAACAGCGCGTCGGTGTCGCCCTGGGCGACCGACAGCGCCGCCGGCGGCGAGCCGTTGAAGGGCACGTGCGTCGCCGTGAGGGCCGCTTCGGCGAGGAACAGCTCCATCGTCAGGTGCGACGAGCTGCCTTGGCCGATCGATGCGTAGTTCATCTTCCCGTTCTTCTCACGCGCCCAGGCGATGAACTCCTTCAGGCTCTTCACCGGCAGTGCGGCATTGACGGCCAGCACATTGGGTTGCGAGGTCGTCATCACCACCGGGATCAGGTCCTTGGCCGGGTCGTACGGCATCCTGCGGTACATGAAGGGCGCGAAGGCAATCGGCCCGTTGAAGCCGATGGCGATCGTCGTGCCATCGGGCGGCGCCTTGGCCGCGACATCCATGCCCAGCATGCCGCCGGCACCGGGCCGGTTCTCCACCACCACCGGCTGCGCCCAGCGGTCCTTCAGCTTGTCGCCGAGCAGCCGCGCGATCACGTCGAGCGAGCTGCCGGCCGGTGCCGGCACGACGATCTTCACCGGCTTCGTGGGCCAGTTCTGCGCACGAGCGAAAGGCGACAGCGCGAGCAGGGCCGCGGCGATGGACAACAGGTGGCGTCGGTGCATGATCTCGGATCAAATCTTGTTGACAACCTCCCATCCTAACCATGAGCTCCACTCTTGCATTCATCGGCGGCGGCAACATGGCCAGCGCCATCATCGGTGGCCTCGTGAAGGCCGGGCATGCGGCGCGCGACATCCTCGTCGTCGAGCCCTTCGCTGAGCAGCGAGACCGCTTGCGCCATGAGCTCGGCGTGCGGGTCTTCGCGCACGCCAGCGACGAGCTCGAGCGCGCCGACCTCGTCGTGTGGGCGGTGAAGCCGCAGATGTTCCGCGAGGCCGCCGCGCCGTGCGCGCCGCACATCGGCAACGCGCTGCAGCTGAGCGTCATGGCCGGCATCCGCAGCGATGCGATCGTGGCGGCCACCGGGAGCCAGCGCGTCGTGCGCGCGATGCCCAACACGCCGGCGCTGATCGGCGAAGGCATCAGCGGCCTCTATGCACGCGATGCGGTGACCAGCGACGAGCGCGCGCGCATCGAGCTGCTGCTCGAACCCACCGGCGAGGTGCTGTGGGTCGCGCGCGAGCAGGACCTCGATGCGGTGACCGCGCTGTCCGGCTCGGGCCCCGCCTATGTGTTCTTCTTCGTCGAGGCGATGATGGACGCGGCGCGGCAGATGGGCCTCAGCGCCGAGCAGGGGCGGCAACTCGCGCTGGCCACCTTCGCCGGCGCCACCGAACTGGCGCAGCAGTCGGGCGAGGCGCCGTCGGTACTGCGCGAGCGCGTCACCTCCAAGGGCGGCACCACGCATGCGGCGATCACGTCTTTGCAAGCCGATGGCGTGCAAGCGGCCTTCATCAAGGCCCTGCAAGCGGCGCGCAAGCGCGCGCAAGAACTCGGCGACGAATTCGGCCGCTGACGCAGCGCAGCATGCGGCGCCCTTCGGGGCTCATGCATTTCGCGCATGGGTGGCGGGAACGCGCGCAGGCCGCACTACAGTCGCGGCCACGCGCGGCTACAGCCGCCACCCACTACCCCCAAGGAATGCCATGAGCCTGTCCTACGTCACGCCGTCTCCATCGAGCCCGTGGAGCACGTACCTCTCGCAAGTCGAGCGCGTCGTGCCCTATCTCGGGCCGCTGGCCCGCTGGGCCGAAACGCTGCGCCGCCCGAAGCGCGCGCTGATCGTCGATGTGCCGATCGAGATGGACGATGGCCGCGTGTGCCATTTCGAGGGCTATCGCGTGCAGCACAACATGTCGCGCGGCCCCGGCAAGGGCGGCGTGCGCTACCACCCGGACGTGACGCTCGAAGAGGTGATGGCGCTGTCGGCGTGGATGTCGATCAAGAACGCCGCCGTCAACCTGCCCTATGGCGGGGCGAAGGGCGGCATCCGCGTCAACCCGCAGGAGCTGTCGCAGAAGGAGCTGGAGAAGCTCACGCGCCGCTACACCAGCGAGATCGGCATCATCATCGGCCCGCAGCAGGACATTCCGGCGCCCGACGTGAACACCAACGCGCAGATCATGGCGTGGATGATGGACACGTACTCGATGAACGTCGGCGCCACCGCCACCGGCGTGGTCACCGGCAAGCCGATCCATCTGGGCGGCTCATTGGGCCGCGTCAAGGCCACGGGTCGCGGCGTGTTCGTCACGGGCCGCGAGGCGGCCCGGCGCATCGAGCTCAAGCTCGACGGCGCGCGCGTCGCGGTGCAGGGCTTCGGCAACGTGGGCAGTTCGGCGGCGGAACTGTTCGCGCAAGCCGGTGCGAAGATCGTCGCCGCGCAGGACCACACCGGCACCATCTTCAACCCCAACGGGCTGGACTTGGCCGAGCTGATGCCGGTAGTGCGCGCCGAGGGCGGCGTCGGCGGCTACAAGAACGCCGAGCGCATCGACAACGAGGCGTTCTGGGACATCGACTGCGACATCCTCATCCCCGCCGCGCTGGAAGGCCAGATCACCGCCGAGCGCGCGCGCCGCACCAAGGCCCGCCTGGTGCTCGAAGGCGCCAACGGCCCGACGCTGCCGGAGGCCGACGACATGCTCGCCGACCGCGGCATCCTCGTCGTGCCCGATGTGATCTGCAACGCCGGCGGCGTGACGGTCAGCTACTTCGAGTGGGTGCAGGACTTTTCCAGCTTCTTCTGGACCGAGGACGAGATCAACCTGCGCCTGGACAAGATCATGGTCGGCGCGCTGAAGAAGATCTGGGACACCGCCGATCGCCACCACATCACGCTGCGCACGGCGACCTTCGCGGTGGCCTGCGAGCGCATCCTGATGGCGCGCGAAGAGCGCGGCCTTTACCCTTGAGCCGCGACTCGGCGCAGAGAGAAATCGAGCACGATCCCCGCGAACACCGCGAAGCCCAACCAGTGGTTGGCGCGGAAGGCGCGGAAGCAGCCGTCGCGTGAGCGGCGGCGGATCAGCTCGTAGTGCCACAGCGCCTGCGCCAGCGCGGCGGCAATGCCGAGCAGGAAGGGGCGGCCCAAGCCCAGCGAGCGGCCGAGCCAGCCCCAGCTCGCGAGGTAGACACCGTGCCACGTCGAAGCGGCCGAGCGTGATCGCTGACGTGCGGATGCCGATCTTCAGGTCGTCGTCGCGGTCGACCATCGCGTACTCGGTGTCGAAGGCCAGCACCCAGAAGAGGTTGCCGGCGAGCAGCCACCACGCATGCGGCGGCACAGCCGCGCTCACGGCCGAGAGGCGCCAGTCGATGCCGCCCTGCACGGCCGCGAAGGCCATCGGAATGCCGAAGCTGAAGGCCACACCGAGCACCGCCTGCGGCATCGAGATGAAGCGCTTGGTGTAGGGGTAGATCAGCGTCACGCCCAGCGCCGCGCACGACAGCACGATGGTCGGCGGGTTGGTGGTCAGCACCAGCGCAAAGGCGCCGAGCGCCAGCACGGCGCCGAGCGTCAGCGCCTCCGTCACGCTGACCGCGCCGCTCGTCACCGGGCGCTGCGCGGTGCGCTTCACATGCGCATCGAACTCGCGGTCGGCCACGTCGTTGACGCAGCAGCCGGCGCTGCGCATCAGAATCGTGCCCAGCGTGAAGACGATCAGCAGATGCCAGCCGGGAAAGCCATCGGCGGCGATCCACAGCGCCGACAGCGTCGGCCACAGCAGCAGCAGCCAGCCGGCCGGGCGATCCCAGCGGATCAGGTTCAGGTACAGCGGCAGGCGCGACGGTAGTGCTGCAACGGGGACGCTCATGCCCCGAAGTCTAGGCCCATGCCGTCACGGCCTCACTGCTTGACCGCTGGCCTCACCAGAGCCTCCAGCTTGGCGGCATCGATGCCGGTCACCGCGGCCTTCTGTGCGCGCTCGCCCACCGCTTCCATCTGCTTGGCGAACTCCTGCATCTTCGCGGTGTCGATCGTCACGTCTCCTTTCGGCGTGCCGATGCGCACCGTGGTGTCGCTGGGCGCGCCACCCCACATCGCGCCCCGCCCATGCATGGCGGGCAAGGTGGCGGCGGTCAGCGCGCCCACCACCAGCCCTGCGACGATGCTGATCACGCCGACGACCGCGGTGTAGGCCACGGCCTTGTCCTGCGGGCAGCGCATCAGCACCGGCAGCCCGAGGTAGAAGAGGTAGATCGAGTACAGCGCCGCGACGAGGCCGAGGATCGACAGCGCCGGCAGCAGGCTGAAGATGCCGCCGACCATCGCAGCGGTCGAGCCGTAGACCACGAGCTTCAACGCGCGCAGCTTGTCGCGCATGCCGCCGAAGGTCGGCGCCAGCGCATCGACGACGAGCGCCACCACGTAGACCATCACCAGCGTCAGCACATACTGCGCAACCATCGACGACAGCCCGAACATCAGCGGGATGCGGATGAAGCCGAAGCCGATCAGGCTCATGCCGATGAAGCCGGCCAGCGGCGGGATGGCGGCGAGGATCAGCAGGTAGTTCTTGTACAGCGAAGCCACGTCGCCCGGCTCCGACGCGATCGTCGGCCAGGTCTCGCGCGGCTTCATCAGGATGTCTTGCACGCGGCGAACGATGTCCATGGCAGCCCCCGTCCTCGTTGCGACAATCGGGAATCTTGCCACTGGCTGGCCGCCCTGCGGTCATCGGCTTAGGGATTGTCAGAACGTCGCCCTGAACTGCGCGCCCCAGGTGCGCGGCTCGTTGATGAAGCCGGTCAGGTTGTTGAAGTCGATGCCGCCGACGGCGACGATCTTGTTGGTGATGTTGCGGCCGAACAGCGCGGCCTCGTACTTGCCATTGCCCCAGCTGTAGCCCACGCGCAGGCCGCCTTCGAGCAGCGACTTGCCGGTGAACTCCTTCGACTCGTAGAGGAAGAAGTTGATCTTGCTGCGGTACGACCAGTCGGTGTAGACGAAGTACTCGCCGCCATTGGCCGCCGGGATGCCGTAGCGCGCGGTGAGGTTCACGATGTACTTCGGCGCCTGCGGCAGCGGGTTGCCGTCGATCAGGTACTGGCCGCTGCCGTTGGACGGATCGGTCACCGTGCAGCCGCCGCCGCAGCCCGAAACGGCGAGGTCCGCATCCTTGATCTTGGTGTCGTTGACGCTGCCGGCCAGCGTGACCAGCAGGTTGTCGGTGAGGTAGGCATCGAGGCTCAGCTCGACGCCGCGGCCCACCGCCTTGTCGGCGCTGAGCAAGGTGTTGGAGTTGGCGCCGCCGCCGACCTCGGTGAGCTGCAGGTCCTTCACGGTGTAGTGGAAGACGCTGAAGGCGAGGCGTGCGCGCCGCTCGCACGCTGGAGCCGCGGTAGCCGGTGGCCATGCGCGCATACACGTTGGCATCGGGCGTGAGCTTGTAGCTGGCGCTCAAGTCACCGGTGACCTTCGAGTCGGAGAGGTGCGCCGACGTGCCGTTGCTCGCATCGATGCCCGTCGTCGGGTCGCTGACCAGGTCCTTCTTGTCCTTGGTGTAGCGCAGGCCGGCGCGCAGGTTCAGGGCTGAAGTCGCGTCGTAGCGCAGCGAGCCGAACACGGCCCACGAGCGGCTCTTTTGCTCGTCGGTGAGCTTGCTCGTCTGTGCGCCGCCGTTGAGGCTGTCGTAGCTGGCGCTGTCGGAGATGAACTTCTCGTCGAAGTAGTAGATGCCGGACTGCCAGTTCAGCGGGCCCTTGTAGCGGGACTCCACGCGAAACTCCTGCGTGAACTGGCCGTGGCCGTGCATCGCGCCGGCGGTCTCGCTGGGGAAGGGAATCGTGCCCGGGCCCGACGGCGGCGCAAACACCGCGCCGTAGCTCTCGATGCGCTGCTCGTTGCGGCCGTCGAGCGACACCTCTCGCTCGTCGAAACCATCGACCAGATCGTTGGTGCCCGGCTTGAAGATGTTCGCGCGGAAGAGGCGCGCAGTGCCGTTGAGATTGCGCGCATGCACGTTGAACAGCGCCTGGAACGTGCCGCTCGGCTTGTACAGGAGCTGTGCGCGCGCGGCACGGTCTTCATAGCCCTCGAAATCGGAGGTCGGGCCCGCGAAGATCGGCACCTCCTTGATGTTCTCGGCGTGACGGCGCATCGAGCGATCCTGGAGGTTGGGCAATGGCGTGGCGTTGAGCAATCAACGTGCCACTCGCCGCAACACTCCGACGCGATGCTTTACGGTGCCGGCACGCCCTCGCGCCACAGCGCCCAGCGCGCGACGATGTCGCGCACGACGATGCCGCCGACGATGGCGAGGTTCTGCGTCGCCGGCACGAAGCCGCCGGTCGCCCCGGTGGTCGACGCGAGCAGCGACGCGTGCGCGCTCTGCCCCGGGTAAGGGCGGTCGAAGTTCGAGCCGGTGCGCAGCACCGCGAGGCGCTTCAGGTCCACCTTGCCTGCGGCGGCGGCGCGCTCCAGCGCATTGCGCGTCGCGTTGTCTTCCTGCTGCGTCGTGCAATAGATGCCCTGGCCATCGGTGAGCAGCTTCGTCCATGCGCGCGCATGCTCGCCGAGCTGGTGGCCATGCCACCAGGTGTCGCCGCCGAGCGTGTCGCACTGCGTGACCCGCGGCGGCTGGTTCGCAGGCGCGACGCGGTAGTGCGCGCGATACGCGCGCGCTTGCTCGCTGTCGGTGAGCTTCGCATCCTTCGTCAGTGCAAGTGCGGTCTGAAGCAGTGCCTCATCGACACGCGCGACCTCGGTGCGGTATTCGAGCTTGGGCTTCTCGCCGGGGCCTTTGGTGAGGATGCCGTAGTAGCCGCTCTCGACCAGCCAGCGCGCCCACGCCGCGGTGCCGAGCGTGCCTTGTGCGGGGTCGATACCGGCGATGCCGGCGATGAGGAACCAGGTCTTGCGCAGATCGAAGCGCGGGTCGAGCGTGACGGCGAGCGTCGATGCGGCCGCGTTCGCGTGGCCCATGCCGGTGGAGACGAGGCACACGTCGTCGGCATTGCAGCGCAGCGCCGGATAGTCGGGCGACAGGCCCGGCACCGCGATCTCTTCCTTCAGCGCGAAGGGCTCGATCCACGGCTGCGCCTCCGGGCCGAACATCGTGATGATCAGCACCTTGACCGGCCGCGGCTCGGCGGCGTGCGCGGCGAGCGATGCGGCGAGGCCGGTCGCCATCAGCGCATGGCGAAGCAGCTTCATCGTGTGCTCCGCTTCTTCCACGCCTCGAGGAAGGCCAAGGTCACCGCGGCCTCGTTGCTTTCGGCCAGGCCGCTGGAGAACAGCGCTCCGACATCGGCATTGAACTCGGTCGCGCCGGCGAGGTCGCTCAGGCTGCGGAACGCGATGTAGGGCACGCCGCTGGTTCGCGCCACGTGCGCGAGCGCGGCGGTTTCCATGTCCACCGTGTCGGCCTGCAGCTGCTCGAACAGATAGCTGCGGTACTGCGCATTGGCGAGGAAGGCGGTGCCGGAAACGCCGCGGCCGCCCACGATCAGCTTCGGCGTCTCGCCGACGCACTGCTTCGCATCGCGCGGCCCGCAGCGCTCGAGCTTTGGCTTCAGGCCGCGCGCTACCTCCAGCATCGCGGCATCGACCGGATAGTCGAAACGGAACTCGCCCTTCGGCGCGGTGGCGGTGCTGAGCACGTAGTTCTCGCGCATGAAGAGGCCGTTGAAGGCGGGCAGCGGCTTGCCGTTGGCGCCGGCCGCGAGCTTCAGCCCGAGGCAGCTGACGTTGGCGTCTTCGGAGCCGCAGGGCGCTGGAATCTTCGCGTCGGCGTTCCAGTACACCTCCATCGGCATCACCCAGCGGTCGGGCACTGTCACGTCGCCGACGTGATGCGCCGGGTTGATGCCGCCGGCGATGCCGCTCATCACCAGGCGCTCGATGCGGAAGTGGTCGAGCAGCTCCTGCGTGGTGAGCGCCGCGTTGATCATGCTCACGCCGCTGAGCACGATGACCACGCGGTTGCCGCGCAGCAGGCCGGTGGTGAAGGGCTTGCCGTTGATCGTCCACACGCGCTTGGCCGTGGTCTCGCGCAGGAGGATGTCGGCCTCGGCGCCGAAGGCCGAGACGATG
>VBDL01000270.1:0-5075 GCA_005884255.1 Betaproteobacteria bacterium
TCGCCCGCATGCTGAACCAGACGTTCGACCGGCTCGAAGCCTCGTTCGAGCAGATCCGGCGCTTCACGTCCGACGCCTCGCACGAGCTGAAGACACCCCTTTCTTTGATCCGGCTGCATGCCGAAAAGCTGATCGCCGACGAAGCCGTCGCACCGCCGCACCGCGAGGCGCTGCAAGACCTGCTGGAGGAGGTCGATGCGCTGAACCACGTCATCGAGGACCTGCTGTTCCTCTCCCGCGCCGATGCGCATGCGATCGCGCTCGAGCTGAAGACGCAGGATCCCCAACCGTTCTTGCAGGCGTTCGCGCAGGATGCGGTCGCGCTCGCGGAGCACCACGGCATGCGCTTCGAGCTCGAGCACCGTCGCAGCGGCATGGCGGCCTTCGAGCCGAAGTGGATGCGTCAGGTGCTGCTCAACCTGCTGATCAACGCGATTCGCGTCTCGCCTGCCGGTGGACTGATCCGGTTGCGCTCCGTGCTCGACGAGGGCTCATGGTGCCTGAACATGGAAGACCAGGGGCCGGGGTTGAGCGAAGAGGAGCGCAACCGAATGTTCGAACGCTTCGTGCGATTGGGTGCACCGGGTGTCGAGAAGCTGCCTGGCACGGGCTTGGGGCTGGCGATCTGCCGCAGCATCGTCGGACTGCACGGCGGTCGCATCGAGGCCTGCCCAGTAGCGCAGGGCTCGGGGCTGGATGTCGAGATCCGGATCCCGACGCCGGCATGACTACTCGGCCCTACTCGGCGTTGCGCGCGTAGATGGCCCAGATGCGGCCGAGGTCGGCGGCCCCGTGGCGCCCGCCGACGGTATTGAAGGTCTCGATCGCCTTCGCCTTCTGGCCCGCCATCAGGTAGGCGATGCCCAGACGCAGCTTGGCGTCCTGCGGTCGGTTCGCCAACCCGCCTTTGCGGATACCCTGCTCCATCAGCGGAAGGCCCCTGGTGAAGCTGCCCATCGTTGCGTGGGCGAAGCCGAGGTTGAACAGCTCAATGCCGTCCTTGGCCTGTTCTGCCGCAAGCTCGAGCTCTTGCGGGTCGATGCGCCGCTGCTGGGCCAGCGCCTCCTCGGCGAGCTGGCGTTGCAGCTGGCGATGCCGCTGCGCCTCGGGTCCCGCGCCGAGCACGCCTTTCGCGAAGCCTTGGTCAACCACCCGCTTCGCCTCGGCGGGAAAGCCGGCTTGCTGCGCCTGTGCAGCCATCGCGAGGTATTCGGCGGCGCCACCTAACGTGCCGGTCAGCAGCCGCAGCCGGTTCACGTCCAACGCCAGCCGCTCGCCGAAGTCGGGTCGCTTCTGCGTGCGGTCGAGCAGGTCGGCCCAGTACTCGCGCTTCGGGTAGTAGGTGACGAGCTTTTCGAGCCCCCACGCATAGGCGTTTGCATCATTCAGCCGGGCATAACAGCTTTGCAGCAGCAGAAGCCGGTCTTCCCCAGGCGGGCGGTTCGCCCGATCGGCCGCCTGGATCTCCCACTGCAGCTCGCGCGCCGCGTTCGCGTAGTCGCCCATCTGGTAGTAGGCCTGCGCCAGCAGTGGACGGACGTCGGCCTCCGTGCCGCCCGCCTTCACGTAGCGCTGCGCCCAGGTGATCGCGCTGGGGTAGTCGTTGCGCTGCAGGAATCCATTGGCCACGGACTGCATCAACGACAGCTGCTCGGCCGGCGTGAGACCGCCGCGAGCCAGCGCCGCCTCGGAGGCGGCGAGGTCCTGCGAAGCAGGCACGGCCGCGGTCGCAGGACCCATCAAGTCCACCTTCTGCAGCACAGCGCCCACGCCGATGCCGGCCCCGACGAGCAGCGCCGCCAGTATGGAAACGCGAGAGCGGGTGATCCTCATGCCCGCAAGCTACAGCTGTTCTCTGAACGCAATCTGAATTTGGCAAGCGCTGACAGACCATGCTGCCCGGGTGGCAATTTCAGACAGAGTTTAGAAAGCGGCAATAGCTTGCGGGCACGAGGACTCGCGCGTCACCAACGTCGGTGCGTTAAAGACAAAGTCAGCTGAGTCAAGGGCGGCTCTGCAAAGCGATGGAGTAGTGCATGGAGACAACACCGAACGCGGTGCATGCGGACGCCGCGCCCGCCCTGGTGCGTGCCACGCGTCGCCTTCAGCGTGCCATGGCCGCAGCCTGCGAAGGCCTGTTCGAGTACGCCCTGGACTGCGACGAGGCCTATTACTCGTCTCGGGTGTATGAGCTGCTCGGCTACCAACCCGGTGAGCTGCCGCAGACACGTGCGCTGCTCAGAGACCGCGTCCACCCCGATGATCGGGAGCGCTGCCAGGCCGCGATGCGCACCGGCATCACCCACCGAGTTCGCTGGGAACTCGAGTACCGGCTTGCATGCAAGTCAGGCGAGTACCGCTGGTTCCGAGAGCGATCCAACGTGAGCGTCGATGCGGATGGGACGCCGCTCGTCACCGGCATGATCAGCGACATCGATGACGAACACCGCGCTCGCGACGAAGCAGAGCAGGCCAGCCGTGCAAAGTCGCAGTTCCTGGCCAACACGAGCCACGAAATGCGCACCCCCCTACACGGCGTGCTGGGCATGCTCGATCTGCTGCGTTGCGGAAGGCTCGGTGATCAGGAGCGGCAATGGGCCGACACGGCCTGGCGATCGGCACGCGGGCTCATCGCCATCATCAATGACATTCTCGACCTCTCGAAGGTCGAGGCGGGCAAGTTGCGTCTGGAGTCGATCTCCTTCCAACCTCGCGAGGTCGTCCGCGAAGCTTGCGATCTGTTGGACGCTCAGGCAACGAACAAAGGCTTGGAACTGCGTTGCCACATTGCGGCGAATGTCCCGCTCTCTCTTCGAGGCGATCCGGTGCGAGTTGGTCAGATCCTCGCCAATCTGGTCGGCAACGCGGTGAAATTCACCGAATGCGGTCACATTCGGGTCAGCGTCGATGCCTGCGCCAATCCGGCAGCTAGCCGCTGCGAGCTGATTGTCGAGGTTTCGGATTCCGGGATCGGCATGACGCAGCAGACGATAACGGAGTTGTTCATGCCTTTCATGCAGGCAGACAACTCGATGGCCCGCCGCTTTGGCGGCACTGGACTCGGGCTTGCGATCTGCAAGCAACTCGTCGACCTGATGCAAGGAAAGATTGGTGTCGAGAGCGCGCCGGGTCGCGGGTCCCGATTCGAGGTGCGGCTTCCGCTCGAGGTGGACCCGGTGGGGCCGGCCCGAGTGTTGGCGCATGCCGAGGTCGCTCGCTTGCCTGGCGTGTTGCCGACGCGTCATGCTGTTGGCCCGACCCGTGTGCTCGTGGTCGAGGACAACGCCGTGAATCAGCTGGTCGCCGAGAGTGCATTGCGCAAGTTGGGTGTCGAGGACGTGGTCCTGGCCGAGGATGGACTTCGGGCATTGGCGTTCTGCCGTAAGCATCGCTTCGATCTGGTGTTGATGGACTGTCAGATGCCCGAACTGGATGGATTCGCGACACTGGCAGCCCTTCGCGACGGCGTCTATCGCGGAGAGCGACTGTCCACGGAGACCACCGTTCCGGTGATCGCCATGACAGCCAATGCCCATTCAGGTGAAGTCGATCGCTGTCTGACGGCCGGATTCGATGACTACCTTGGCAAGCCGTTTGATCTCTCGCAGATGCGTGATGTGGTGAATCGACACCTGAGAGTGGCCCAGCACATCCCGAGCATGCGGCCGCGCTGCACGGCGTACTGATCGAGCAGTCATCGCGGCTCGTGCCAGCCGCCAAGGAACCGCGGAGCGACCGCGGCACGACCGAAAGGGAGCGTCCGAGCGCTCCGACGACACGCATTGCGGCAAGCCTGTGCGGGCGTGTCGCGTGACCCGCAACCTGAACCAATTTTCAGTTGAGCTTCAGCCTGCGTTGAAGTCCGAGACCTATCGTTTCCCTCCAGAGGGCGGCAGTCATGCCCTCACCGGAGACACAGATGGAACAGCACACCTCCCACGCTGAATTCGAAGTCCGCTTCGAGTCGCTGTCCTGCGAACGCTCGAGCCTGTCATTCCCCTGCGACGGAGACGGCCGGCTCGACCTGGACCACGCAAGCGAACGCTTGCGCAACAACTACCTGTTCGCGCGAGCGCTGGTGGGTCGCGACTTTGCCCGACCGACGGTGCGCCGGATCAGGCTGCATTGACGCCCGGCCAACCACCGGCTGCACGCTATCGCATCGGAAGCCCGCCACCGCTCGCTGACCCTCTCGCACATCGAGACCTACTGACCTACCGAGGACAGACTATGAACATTGCCCATCGTTGCCGGCATCGGCCGCCGACAAGATCTCGATTATGGTGGGCGGCTACGAAAAGCAGATCTACCTGCCCGCGAAGCTCGCCGAGGCGCTCGGCTATTTCAAGGATGAGGGCCTCGACGTGGAGCTGCTCAATGAGCCGGCTGGCGTTGACGCCGAGAACGAGATGCTGGCTGGCGCCGTGCAGGGCGTGGTCGGCTTCTACGATCACTGCGTCGACCTGCAGACCAAGGGCAAGTACATCGAATCGGTGGTGCAGTTGTCGCATGCGCCCGGCGAGGTGGAGCTCGTGTCGGCGAAGTACCCCGCAGTGAAGTCCATGAAGGACCTGCGGGGCAAGAGCCTCGGCGTCACCGGACTCGGCTCGTCGACCAACTTCCTCAGTCAGTACCTGATGGTCAAGGACGGCGTGCCGCTCGGACAGTTCACCTCGCTGCCTGTCGGCGCGGGCACGACGTTCATCGCGGCCTTGCAGCAGGACAAGATCCAGGCGGGCATGACCACGGAGCCCACGATCACGCGGCTGGTCAAGACCAACCAGGCGCGTGTCCTCGTCGACCTGCGCACGCTGGAGAAGACCAAGGAGGCGCTGGGCGGCACGTATCCCGCCGCGTCTCTGTACATGTCCACCCCCTGGGTCGAGAAGAACAAGGCCACCGTACAGAAACTCGCGAACGCCTTCGTGCGCACGTTGCGCTACATCAACGCGCACAGCGCCGCCGAGATCGCAGACAAGATGCCCGCCGACTTCTACGTCGGGGACAAGGAAGGCTACGTGAAGGCCTTGGCGGACGGCAAGGGCACGTTCACGGCCGACGGCGTCATGCCGGCC
>VBDL01000270.1:5252-8491 GCA_005884255.1 Betaproteobacteria bacterium
CGTGAGCCGTCGTTTTCTGACGCCGGACGGCAAGTCGATGACCGCGCTGCGAAACTTCAACATGACCGTTGAACGCGGCGAATTCGTCGCGGTGGTCGGCCCCACCGGCTGCGGCAAGTCGACGACACTGAACCTGGTCACCGGCCTGGCAACGGCGTCGGCCGGACAGGTACGCGTGATGGGCGCGCCCGTCCACGGCATCCACCCGGGCATCGGCTTCGCGTTCCAGACGGATGCGCTGTTTCCCTGGCGCAGCGTGATCGACAACGTGGTCGCGGGCCCGCTATACCGGGGCGTTCCGAAGAAGCAAGCCTACGAGAAAGCCACGCTCTGGCTCGCTCGCGTCAAGCTGTCCGGGCACGAGACCAAGTTTCCGCACCAGCTCTCCGGCGGCATGCGCAAGCGCGTGGCATTGGCGCAGACCTTCATCAACGAGCCGAAGATCCTGTTGATGGACGAGCCGTTCTCGGCGCTCGACGTGCAGACGCGCGTGCTCATGCACGATGAGCTGCTGCGGCTGTGGTCGGACTCCCAAGCGTCGGTGGTCTTCGTGACGCACGACCTGGAGGAGGCCATCGCGCTGGCCGACAAGGTTTACGTGCTGACCTCGGGGCCGGCCACCGTGAAGTCGGTCTATCCCATCGACATTCCCCGTCCGCGTGTCGTCAGCGAGATTCGCTACGACGCGCGCTTCATTGATATCTCGCGCACGATCTGGGAAGACCTGCGTGCGGAAGTACTGCGCAGCGCCTCGCAGGAAGAGGCCCGCGTGGCGGAGGTCACCGCATGAGCTCGATCATTGTCAACGCTGCCACCACCCCTGGACGCACCGCTTCCGACGGCGAGATCGAAGCTGCCGCCGCACAAGCCAGACGCGCGCGCGTGAGACGCGTCCATTTCTGGCGCCTGTTCATCCTCGTGTTGCTGCTCGGCGGCTGGGAGGGACTCGTGCGCATGAAGGTGATCGACGAGTTCTTTTTCTCCAAGCCGACCGACGTGCTCGGGCGTCTATACACCTGGACCGTGGACGGCACGGCCGAAGGACCGCTTTGGTACCACCTGTGGGTGACGATGGAGGAGTCGCTGCTCGGCTTCCTTACTGGCGCGCTGGGCGGCATCGTGGCCGGCATCGCGCTGGGCCGCAACCGCATGCTGTCGGACGTGTTCTCGATCTACATCAAGGTCATCAACTCCGTCCCACGCGTCGTCCTGGCGCCCATCTTCATCATGCTGTTCGGGCTGGGCCTCACGTCCAAGGTGGCACTGTCGTTCGTGATGGTGTTCTTCGTCGTGTTCTCCAATGCCTTCCAGGGCGTGCGCGAGGCCGACCGCAATCTCATCGCCAATGCGCAGATCCTCGGCGCGCGCGACTGGCAACTGACGCGCACGGTGGTCATTCCCTCCGCGATGAGCTGGATCTTCGCCTCGCTGCACGTCAGCTTCGGGTTCGCCATCGTCGGCGCCATCGTCGGCGAGTTCGTCGGGGCACGGCACGGCATCGGCTTGTTGATCAACGTGGCCAAGGGCTCGTTCGACGCGGGCGGCATGTACGCGGCGATCGTGATCATCATGGTCGTGGCCCTGGCCGCGGAATACCTGATGACGCTCGTCGAGAACCGGCTCGCGAGGTGGCGCCCGGCACCGCATCACGACGATCTGGCCTAGGACCACGTCGTGTGGCGACGAAGAGGAGGCGGCGTTGCGGGTGCTGCTGATCGAAGACGACCCGATGATCGGCGAAGAGGTCAAGCGTGCGCTGCGTGCAGCGGCCTATGCGACCGACTGGGTCGTCGACGGAACTCAGGCGATCGTTGCGCTGCAGACGCATGGCTACGACCTGGTGTTGCTCGACCTAGGCCTGCCGGGCCGCGACGGACATGAAGTCCTTTCCTTCGTGCGCCGGCGTGAGGCGACGCTGCCCGTCCTCGTCGTGACGGCCCGCGACGCGCTCGACGACAAGATCCGCTCGCTCGACGGCGGTGCCGACGATCATCTGCTCAAGCCCTTCGAGATGGCCGAGCTGCTGGCGCGGATGCGGGCCATCACGCGAAGGCAAGCCGGCGCGCGCGCACCGCTGCTGAGCAATGGGCAGGTCACGCTCGATCCGGCGACGCGCGAGGCAAGTGCCAGCGGCGTGACCTTCAGGCTCACCGCGCGCGAGTTCGCGCTCCTGCATGCGCTGATGCTTCGACCGGGCGCGATCCTGGCGCGCAGGGAACTCGAAGAGCGGATCTACGGCTGGAACGAGGAAGTCGAAAGCAACGCGGTGGAGTTCTTGATCCACGGCTTGCGTCGCAAGCTAGGGCCGACGGCGATCAGGAACGTGCGCGGCGTCGGATGGATGGTCGCCAGGGCATGCTGAGCACTTCGCTGCAGTTCCGCCTGATCGCAACGCTGTCCACGCTGATCGTCGGGCTGGCGCTGGTGGGCGGGGCCTTCTCGTACGCAGCGGCGCTCGACGAGGCCAACGAGCTGCAGGACGACCAGTTGCGCCAGGTCGCTGCGATGTTCCAGCCAGGCGCGGTGCCGGCCGGGCTGGTGCCTGCAGCGCCGCCAGCGCCGTCGCGGGAGCGAGACCTGCAGATGGTCGTGCGGCTCGTCGGCCCTGCGCAACGGGCGTCGCAGGACGGGGACTCGCCGCGACTCGCCCTCGTCGCGCCGCTGTCCAACGGGCTCCAAAGCAGCGACGCCGATGGTGAGCGGTGGCGGCTATACGTGCGGTCGCTGCCCGACGGCAGGCAGCTCGTGGTCGGCCAGCGGACCGCTGCGCGCGACGAGATCGCGCGCAGCAGCGCATGGCACACCGTGCTTCCGTTGCTGGCGCTGCTGCCGACGCTGTTGCTGCTGGTCGTGGTCGTGGTGCGGCACGCATTCGAGCCGGTGGCGGCGCTATCGCGCGAACTCGATCGCCGCACAGAAGACGAACTCTCGCCGCTTCCAGACGACAAAGTTCTCGAGGAGATCAAGCCATTCACCGCATCGATCAACCGCCTTTTGAGCCGCGCGCAACGCGCCATGCAGGCGCAGGCGCGGTTCATCGCCGATGCCGCCCACGAACTGCGAACACCGCTGACCGCGCTGTCGCTGCAGGCGGAAGCACTCGACGCGGCACGCGTGCCGGCGGACATCAGAGAACAAATCGCCCGGCTGTGGCGCGGAATGCGGCGCATGCGCGCGTTGCTCGAGCAGATGCTGACGCATGCACACCTCGATGCTGATCCGACCGAACTGGGGTCGAG
>VBDL01000271.1 GCA_005884255.1 Betaproteobacteria bacterium
TTGCCGATGCCGTCGCCGGCGATGACGGCGATGCGATGTGTGGTCATGGTGTTTGCTCCTGTGCGAAGAAATCAAGCATCTCGCCGATCAGCTCCTGCGGCCTCTCCTCGGCGATGTAGTGGCCGCAGTCGAGCGCCCGGCCGCTGACGGTCTCGGCCGCGTCACGCCACAGTGCGAGCACATCGAAGCACCGGCCCACCGCGCCATGCGCGCCCCACAGCACGCGCAGCGGCATCACGAGCTTGCGGCCAGCGGCGCGATCGGCGCGGTCGTGATCGAGGTCGACGCTCGCCGAGGCGCGGTAGTCCTCGCAGATGGCGTGCGCCGTGCCGGGCCGCGCGATGCAGCGCTCGTACTCGGCCAGCGCCGGCGGCGCAAACGCGGCGAGTCCCGCGTGGCGGCGGCCGATCACGTCGTGCAGATAGGCCAGCGGGTCGGCGTTGATGAAGCGCTCGGGCAGCGGCGCCGGCTGGATGAGGAAGAACCAGTGCGTCGGCGCAATGTCGAGCAGCAGCAGGCGTTGCACGGCGTCGGGATGATCGAGCGCCAGGCGGTGCGCGACGCGCGCGCCGCGGTCGTGCGCGCACACGGCGAACCGCGCATGGCCAAGTTCGCGCATCACGGCCAGCGCGTCGGCGGCCATCGTGCGCTTGCTGTAGGCCGCATGAGTGTCGTCGCTGGCCGGCCGGTCGGAATCGCCGTAGCCGCGCAAGTCCAGGGTGACGACGGTGAAGCGATCCGCCAGCACCGGCGCCACGGCGTGCCACATCGCGTGTGTCTGCGGGTGGCCGTGCAGCAGCAGAATCGCCGGCCCGCCGCCGCCGACGCGTGCATGCAGCCGCACCCCGTTCACCGTGACATCGTGTGCGTCGAAGCCTTCAAACATGCAGCGATTGTCGGGTGCACGCTTCGGATGGATCAAGCAATAATCAGGCAATCAATTCTTTCCTCATGGGAAACACCATGATCGAGCGCGAAGACCTGCGCCTGGTGCTGCAGGTGGTCGCCGAAGGCAGCCTCGCCGGGGCGGCGCGCGCCCTTGACCTGGCACCACCCGCGGTGACCAAGCGCCTGGCCGCGCTCGAAGCGCGGCTGAAGCAACGGCTCTTCCATCGCACCACGCGCAGCTTGCAGCTCACGCCCGAGGGCGAGGCGTTCGCTGCCAAGGCGCAGGTGCTGCTCGATGGCTTCACGCAGCTCGAGCACGAGCTCAACGAGCGGCTGGCCGAGCCGCGCGGGCTGCTGCGCGTGTGTGCGAGCCTCGGCTTCGGCCGCGCGTGGGTGGCGCCGGCGCTGGCACGCTTTCAGGCGCTGCACCCGGGCGTCGAGCTGCAGCTCCATCTGAGCGAGCAGTTGCCGGACCTCGAGGCCGGCCACTTCGACGCCGTGGTGTGGCTGTGGCGGCCGCAGCAAGGGGCGTTGCGTTCGCGCCGGCTCGCAGCGAACCGTTTGAAGAGCGCCGGCGTGCCGCAGCAACCGGCCGATCTGGCGCAGCACCAGTGCCTGGTGGTGCGCGAACACAGCGACCGGCCTGCGCTGTGGCGGCTGGATGCACTGGGCCGCGGCGGCGGCGCGCAATCGGTGCGCGTGCACGGTGCGCTGTCATCCAACAGCGGTGAGGTGGTGCGCGATTGGGCGCTGGCCGGCGCCGGCCTGATGCTGCGTTCGCTGTGGGACGTGCACGAGCATTTGGCGAGCGGCCGCCTCGTGCATGTGCTGCTGGACTACGCGATGCTCGACGCCGACATCCACTTCATCACGCCGCCGCGCGGTGCGTCGCAGCCGGCTCCGAAGCGCCTGCGCTTGCTGCAAGAGCACCTGGCGCGCGAGCTGAGCGACCCGCCGTGGGCGCCCTGGCTGACGCATGTGCCCCCAGCTCGCTCTGCTCGCGGCCCCCGAGGGGCGCAGCCGGACTTGGGAGCGGCCCGGCGTCCGGCGCGGCTCAGCGCACGACCAGGGCCACGCCCGCGGCGATAAGCCCCATGCCGCCGACCATCATTGCCGTGATCGGCTCGCCGAACAGCAGCCAGGCCATCGCCGCCGTGCACGGCGGCACGAGGTAGAGCAGGCTCGTCACCTTGGTCGCGGCGCCGCGCTGGATCAGCATGTAGAGCAGCGAGCTGCCGCCCAGCGTCAGCCCGAACACCGACCAGGCGAGCGCGCCGATCAGCTGAACGTGCGGCACCAACGCCTCCTGCTCGAACGCGGCCAGCGGTAGCGTGACGGCCAACGCGCACAGGATCTGCACGAAGTTGGCGGTGCGCACATCGGTCGGCGCGACGAAGCGCTTCTGGTACAGCGTGCCCACGGTGATGGCCACGAGCGCGAACAGCGCCAGCCCGAGGTTCGCCGGCGTGATCTCGCCGCCCAGCTTGCGCCACACGACCAGCAGCAGGCCGCTGAAGCCCAGCAGCAGCCCGGTCCACTGGCGCCGCGACACATGGGAGTCGCGGCCTCCGTTGAATGACACCCACACCGCCGTGAGCACCGGCTGCAGACCGACGACGAGGGCCACCGTGCCGGCGCCGAGGCCGGCCTTCACCGCCGCCCAGACGCCGCCGAGGTAGCCGGCGTGGATCAAGGTGCCGCACACGCCGAGATGCAGCCATTGCGAGCGGTTGCGCGGCCACGGCGCGCGGCGCGCAGCAATCCAAGCGCCGAAGCACAGCAACGAGAGTGCGTAGCGCACGCTGAGGAACTTCAGCGGCGGCGCATGCGGCATGCCGTAGCGAGCGACGATGAAGCCGGTGCTCCAGATGAGCACGAAGAACCAGGGCATGGCGCGCAACAGCGCGCGGTTGTCGGCGTCCGCCACGTCAGCGGACCTTCGCCCGGATTTCCGGCAGCGCCTTCTGCAGGTAATAGACCATCGACCAGATGGTCAGCACGACAGCGACGTAGATCAGCCCCGTGCCCCACAGGTGCGTATCGACGAAGCCGAACAGCTCGCCATCGAACAGCAGGAAGGGGATGGCCACCATCTGCACCGTGGTCTTCACCTTGCCCAGCATGTGCACGGCCACGCTGCGCGATGCGCCGATGTGCGCCATCCATTCACGCAGCGCCGAGATCGCGATCTCGCGGCCGATGATGACCAGCGCGACCAGCGCGTTGACGCGGTCGAGCTGCAGCAGGATCAAGAGCGCCGCGCAAACGAGGAACTTGTCGGCCACCGGGTCGAGGAAGGCGCCGAAGGCCGAGGTCTGGTTCAGGCGGCGCGCCAGCCAGCCATCCAGCCAGTCGGTGATGGCGACGACGATGAACAGCACCGTGGCCGTCAGGTTCAGCATCGGCAGCGGGAACGGCAGATAGAACACGCCGACGATCAGCGGGATCGCGACGATGCGCGCCCAGGTCAGGAGAGTCGGAAGCGTGAGGAACATGCCGGCGATTATGGATTGACCGCCGGCGTTTCCGCCCGGATCAGTCTTCCAGCGTGCGCGGCTTGAAGCGCCGGCTGTCGTCGAACAGGAACGCCTCGGTGAACTTCCAGGGCCGCGGCAGTGACGATACGTCGCCGAACGGCGCTGCGCGGCGCACCGCGTCGATGGCCATCTGCGTCGTCTCCTGCGCTTGGCCGGGATAGCGCAGCACGCCGATCGAGCGGACGCTGCCATCGGCGTTCAGCTCGATCTCCAGCACCGGCACGGCCAGCAGGATGTCCGGCACGCGGCCGGTGTAGGTGCCGCCAGGATTGGCGACGACGATGCGCTGCGCCACTTGCACCTTGTACGGCTGCCAGTCGCGCGCCAGGGCCGACGGAGATGGTGCAGTGGCGCAGCCGGCCAGGGCCAGCGCGGCGCACAGCGATGCGATGCGGTGTTCAATGCAGAGCACGATAGATCTCCTCGGCCAGATCGCGCGAGATGCCGTCGACGCTGGCCAGATCGTCAACGCTCGCTGCGCCCACACCACGCACGCCGCCGAAGCGTTGCAGCAGCTTGGCGCGCTTCTTCGGGCCGATGCCCGCAATGTCTTCGAGCTTGCTGCCGCCGGTGCGCACACTGGCACGCCGCGCGCGCATGCCGGTGATGGCAAAGCGGTGCGCTTCGTCACGGATCTGGGCCACCAGCATCAACGCTGCCGAGTCGTGGCCGAGGTAGATCTTTTCGCGGCCGTCGGCGAACACCAGTTCCTCGAGGCCGACCTTGCGCCCCTCCCCCTTCTCGACGCCGACGATGATCGAGATGTCGAGCCCAATCTCCTCGAACACCTCGCGCGCCACGGCCACCTGGCCGCGGCCGCCATCGACGAGCACCAGGTCGGGCAGCCGCGCGCCACGCCCCGGCGCGACGCCGGCATCGCCCTCGCTGGCCATCGCCTCCGCCAGCTTCGCGTAGCGCCGCGTCAGCACCTGGCGCATCGCGGCGTAGTCGTCGCCCGGTGTGACACCGTCGATGTTGAAGCGGCGGTACATCGAGCTCTGCATTTGGTGGTTCTCGAACACCACACAGCTTGCCTGCGTGGCCTCGCCGGCCGTGTGGCTGACGTCGAAACACTCGATGCGAAAGGTGTCGAGCTCGGGCACATCGAGGTTCAGCGACTCGGCCAGCGCGCGCGTGCGCTCGCGCTGCGAGCCCTCCTCGGCGAGCAGCCGTGCCAGCGCCAGCTCGGCGCCCTTCTCCGCCATCTCCAGCCAGATGCGCCGCTGCTCGCGCGGCTGGTGCTGCGCCGTGACCTTCACGCCGCTGGCCAGCGACAGCGCCTCGATCAGCGACCTGTCCACCGCATGGCTCAGCACGAGCTGCGGCGGCACGCTGCTATCGAGGTAGTGCTGCGCGATGAAGGCTTCGAGCACCTGCACCTCCGGTGGCACGTGGTCGGTGCGCTCATCGGCTGCCTCCACCGGCAGCGCAGTCGCCTCCTCGACGTGCGTCGGGAAGTAGGCCCGGTCGCCGAGATGGCGGCCACCGCGCACCATCGCCAGGTTCACGCAGGCGCGGCCGCCTTGCACGCGCACCGCGAGGATGTCGACGTCCTTGTCGCTCGGCGTCAGGCTGCTCGTCTCGACCGACTGCTGGTGCAGCACGCGCGACAGCGCCTCGATCTGGTCGCGCAGATCGGCGGCCTTCTCGTACTCCAGCGCCTCGGCGTGGGCCATCATGCGCTGCTGCAGCTGCTCGAGCACCTCGCCGGCCTCGCCCTGCAGGAAGCGCTCGGCATTGGCCACGTCGCGCGCGTAGTCCTCGTCGGACACGTAGCCGACGCAGGGCGCCGTGCAGCGGCGGATCTGGTACAGCAGGCAGGGCCGCGTGCGGTTGGCGAAGACCGTGTCCTCGCAGGTGCGCAGGCGGAACACCTTCTGCACCAGCTGGATCGTTTCCTTCACCGCCCACGCGCCGGGGTAAGGGCCGAAGTAGCGGTGCTTCTTGTCGACCGCGCCGCGGTAGTACGCGACACGCGGATAGCGATGCGAGACGAGCTTCAGGTAGGGGTAGCTCTTGTCGTCGCGGAACAGGATGTTGAACTTCGGGTTCAACGTCTTGATGAGGTTGTTCTCCAGCAGCAGCGCCTCGGCCTCGCTGCGCACGACGGTGGTTTCCATGCGCGCGATGCGCGCCACCATCAGCCCGATGCGGGTGCCGTCATGGTCCTTGTGGAAATAGCTGGAGACCC
>VBDL01000272.1 GCA_005884255.1 Betaproteobacteria bacterium
GCAAGGTTGTCATTCCCTGCTTTTCCTCCCTGAGCAGGTGCCTTAGCGTGATGACAGCGATAAGGCTTTGCAGCCCCGGTTCTGCCGGGGCTTCTTTTTTGCGTAATCGAGCTCGATGCCGCAGGCATCGCATCGATCGAGCGCAGCCGCCGGGCCGCCCCCAAGGCGGAGCGACAGCCCCCTCGGGGGGCGCCGCGCCGGCGGCGCGGCGGGGCCCACGATAATCCTGACGATGAGCACGACGTACCTCTGGGTCAAGGCGCTGCACATCGTCTTCGTGGCGAGTTGGTTCGCGGGCCTGTTCTACCTGCCGCGCCTGTTCGTCAACCTGGCCACGGTGCCCGCCGACAGCCATGCCGAGCGCGAGCGGCTGCTGCTGATGGCGCGCAAGCTGTATCGCTTCATGAGCCTGCTGATGGTGCCGGCGGTGCTGCTCGGCCTGTGGCTGTGGCTGGGCTTTCACGTGTCCGGCGGCTGGCTGCACGCGAAGCTGGCCTTGGTGGTCGGCGTGATCGGCTACCACCACTTCTGCCGCCGCCTGCTGCGCGACTTCGAGCGCCTGGCGAACCGCCGCAGCGAACGCTGGTTCCGCTTGTTCAACGAGACCTCCGTTCTCCTGTTCGTCGCGATCGTCGTGCTGGTGGTCGTCAAACCCTTCTAGATGACTGCCCTGCGTCGCCTGCGGCTCCTCGCCCCAGGGGCCACGAATGGGGCCCCTTTGTGGGCCCTGGGGCTGTCGCTCCGCCTTGGGGCGGCCCGGCGGCTGCGCTCGAAGCTTGCGCCGCCTGCGGCGGCGAGACCGCGATGACGCCGCGCCATCGCAGCTCCACCGCGCCGCTGGCGTTGGCGTATGCCGCGCTGATCCTCTACGCCAGCCTCTACCCGTTCGACGGCTGGCGCTGGCCGACCTCGCCCGAGGCGCAGCATCTGCTGCACCTGCCGTGGCCGCGCTGGTTCCCGACCTTCGATCTGGTGGCCAACCTGCTGGGCTATCTGCCAATGGGTGCGCTGCTGTACCTGGCCGTGGTGCGCAGCGGCGGCCGCAGTGGCGCTGCGCTGGCGTTGGCGGTGCTGGCGCCCAGCGCGCTGTCGTACGCGATGGAGGTGACGCAGCAGCTGCTGCCGGCGCGCGTCTCGTCGTTGCTGGACTGGCTGCTCAACAGCGCCGGTGCGCTGCTCGGCGCGCTGCTGGCGATGCTGCTGCAACGGCTCGGCGCCATCGCGCACTGGCAGTCGGTGCGCGAGCGCTGGTTTGTCGCACGCAGCGCCGGCGCGATCAGCCTGCTGCTGCTGTGGCCACTCGGGCTGCTCATTCCGGCGCCGGTGCCCCTGGGGCTGGGCCAGGTGCTGCCGCGCTTGCGCGAGCTGGCCGAGGCCGCCACCGAAGACACGCCGTGGGCCGCATGGGTCGACGAGTGGGTCGGGTCTGCTGCCTGGCCGGCCGCGCCGCTGTCGCCGCTGGCCGAATGGTTGGTGGTCACGCTGGGGCTGCTCGCGCCCTGCCTGCTGGCCTTCAGCGTGCTGCGCTCGGCCGGGCTGCGCCTGATCGCCGCGGCGCTGATCGCCGCGCTCGGCTTTGCGGTGATGGCGCTGTCCACCGCGCTGAACTTCGGCCCGCAGCATGCGCTGGCCTGGATCGCGCCGGTGACGCTGCCGGCGCTGCTCTGCGCGCTGGCGCTTGCGGGTGCGCTGGCCTTCGCGCCGCGCCGCGCGGCGGCGGCCGTCGGCCTGGTCGTGCTGACGGCTCTGGTGGCGCTGGTGACGCAGGCGCCTTCCGACGCATATTACGCGTCCAGCCTGCAGGCCTGGGAGCAGGGGCGCTTCATCCGCTTCCATGGGCTGTCGCGCTGGATCGGCTGGCTGTGGCCCTATGCGGCGCTGGGCGTCCTGCTGTGGCGCGTGGCCTCGAACGAGGGGCAACCTAAAATCGCCGAATGAGCTACTACGAGCGGCACATCTTCTTCTGCCTGAACCGCCGCGACAACGGCGAGGCCTGCTGCGCCGACCACGATGCGCAAGCCGGCTTCGACCACTGCAAGGCGCGCGTCAAGGCCGAGGGCCTCGCCGGCCCGGGGAAGGTGCGCGTCAACAAGGCAGGCTGCCTGGACCGCTGCGCCGGCGGTCCGGTGGCGGTGGTCTACCCCGACGCCGTCTGGTACACCTACGTCGACCAGCACGACATCGACGAGATCGTCGATTCGCACCTGAAGCAGGGCAAGCCGGTCGAGCGCCTGAAGCTCGCACCGAACGTCGGCCGCTAGCTGCTTCGCCATCCCACTACTCATGAACGCACAGACCGTGCGCCAGACGATCGCCGGCCCGGCCGGCGCGCTCGAGTGCGCCATCGATGCTCCGGGCGAGCCGCCGCGCGGCACGGCCGTCGTCTGCCACCCGCACCCACAGCACGGCGGCACGATGGACAACAAGGTCGCGCAGACGCTGGCGCGCGCCTTCGTGCAGCTCGGCTATCGCGCGGTGCGCTTCAACGTGCGCGGCGTCGGCGGTTCGCAAGGCGGGTGGGACGAAGGCCGCGGCGAGGTCGATGACGCGCTGGCCGTGGTGCAGGCGTTTCGGGAGCCGGGCCGGCCGCTTGTGCTCGCCGGCTTCTCCTTCGGCGGCTACGTGGCGGCCGCCGCCGCGCGCCGCCTGCCCGACGATGCGCGCGCCACGCAGCTGGTGCTCGTGGCGCCGGCGGTCGTCAATTTCCCCGTCGACACGGTGCCGTCGGACACGCTGGTCTTCCACGGCGAGGCCGACGACGTCGTGCCGCTGTCCGCCGCGCTGGACTGGGCCCGCCCGCAGACGCTGCCGATCACGGTACTGCCCGGCGTCGGCCATTTCTTCCATGGACAGCTCGCGCTGCTGAAGCAGCTGATCGTGCGTTCATGGCCTCACTGATTCCTGATCTGCTCCCCCAATGAAAAGACTCTTCGCATCCCTCGTGCTGGCCGTCGCCAGCGCCGCCACGCTCGCGCAAGCCCCGCAGCCGCCGGAGATCGCCGCGCGCAACTACGTGCTGATCGACGTGACCACCGGCCAGACCCTGGCCGAGCGCGAGGCCGATGCGCCGGCCGACCCGGCGTCGCTGACCAAGCTGATGACGGCCTACCTCGCGTTCAACGCGATCAAGGAGAAGAAGCTGTCGCTGGAGCAGACGCTGCCGGTGTCGCTGCGCGCCTGGCAGGAGCGCAAGGGCGGCGGGTCGCTCATGTTCATCGACACCATGATGCACCCCAAGGTCGACGAGCTGCTCAAGGGCGTGATCGTGCAGTCGGGCAACGACGCATCGGTGGCCATTGCCGAAGGCGTGGCCGGCAGCCTGGATGCCTTCGTCGCGATGATGAACCGCCAGGCGCAGGCCTGGGGCCTGAAGCACACCAGCTTCAAGAACGTCACCGGCCTCAGCGAGCCCGGCCACCAGAGCACGGCGCGCGACATCGCAACGATTGCCGCGCACATCATCCGCGAGCACCCGGACTTTTACGCCTACTACTCGCTGCGCCAGTACACCTACAACAACATCAAGCAGGACAACCGCAACATGCTGCTCGGCCGCGACCCCACCGTCGACGGCATGAAGACCGGCTACACCGAGGCCGCCGGCTATTGTCTGGTGGCCAGCGCGCAGCGCGAGTTCCCCAACCTCGGCGCGGCCGGCACGCCGGCGGCCAAGCGGCGCCTGCTGTCGGTGGTGATGGGCACCGCGTCGCGCGAGGCCCGCGCCAGCGAGGCGCAGAAGCTCTTGAACTGGGGCTTCCTCGCCTTCGACCCGATCCGCCTGTTCGACGGCGGCAAGCCGGTCGCCACGGTGCCGGTGTGGAAGGGCAAGGCGCCCGAGGCCAAGCTCGGCGCGGTCGGCGCGGTGGTCGTCGCGGTGCCGCGCGGCGAGGGCGCCAAGCTGCAGACGAAGATCGAGCGCAGCGACCCGCTGGTCGCGCCGCTGGCGCAGGGCCAGCGCGTCGGCACCTTGAAGGTCACCACCGCCGGCGGCGCAGCGGTGGCCGAGGTGCCGCTGGTGGTGCAGGAGGCGGTGGAGCAGGCCGGGCTGTTCGGCCGCGCATGGGATGCCATCCGCCTGTGGATCAAGTAAGCTGACGCGCTTAGCCGGAGGTGTCCATGCAAGCGCTGCCCGAGACCCTGTGCTACCTGAACGGCGAGTACCTGCGCCTGTGCGACGCCCGGGTCTCGGTGCTCGATCGCGGCTTCCTCTTCGGCGACGGCGTCTACGAGGTGCTGCCGGCCTATGGCCGGCGCGTGTTCCGCTTCGATGACCACATGGCGCGCATGGAGCGCAGTCTCGGCAAGCTGCGCATGAGCAACCCCTTGAGCGGCGGCGAATGGTTGGAGCGTGCGCGCCGGCTCATTGCCGCGCAGCCGGCCGCACGTGATGCCCGCCGACGTCGTGCCGACCGTCTTCATGATGACCAGCGCGATGAAGCCGCCGACGCCCGAGCAGCGCCACCACGGCGTCGCCTGTGTCAGCGCGCGCGATTTCCGCTGGGAGCGCTGCGATATCAAGAGCACCTCGCTGCTCGGCAATGTGCTGGCGCGCCAGATGTCGGCCGACCACGGCGCGGTCGAGACCATCCTGATCCGCGACGGCTTCCTCACCGAGGCGTCGAGCAGCAACGTGTGGATCGTGCACGAGGGCGCGCTGCTCGGGCCGCCGAAGAGCGAGCTGCTGCTCGAAGGCATCCGCGTCGAGTTGCTGCGCGAGCTGTGCGAGGAAGAGGGCATCGCCTACAACCTGCGCCCGATTGCCGAGGCCGATGTGTTCGCCGCCGACGAGATCCTGCTCAGCTCGGCCACCAAGGAAGTGCTGCCGGTGACCACGCTCGACGGCGAGCCCGTGGGCCACGGCGCGCTGCGCGGCAAGCCGGGGCCGGTGTACGGGCGCCTCTATGAGGCCTACCAGCGTGCGAAGGCGACGCAGTGCCTGTGAACGCATGACAGACGAAACCTCGCTGATCGAGTACCCGAGCGCCTTCCCGATCAAGGTGATGGGGGCGCGTGTCGAGGGCTTCGTCGAGGCCATTGTCAAGGTGGCTCAGCAGTTTGATCCGACCTTCGATGCAACGACCGTCGAGACGCGGCCGAGCAAGGGCGGCAACTACCTCGGCATCACCATCACCATCACCGCGACCAGCCGCGAGCAGCTCGATGAGCTGTACCGCACGCTGAGCTCGCACCCGATGGTCAAGGTCGTGTTGTAGGCGCTGGAGAGGGGGCCCGCTCGGGCTCGCCGAGCTGCGCGTCGAGCTGCTTGACCTTGGCCGGCGCGGCGATGTCGCCGTTCTTCGCCGCAATGCCGTACCAGTAGCGCGCCAGGCGCAGATCCTGGTCGACGCCGTCGCCCGCCTCGTACATCGACGCCAGCAGGTACTGCGTGCCCACGTCGCCGCCCTTGGCCGCCTCGCGGAACCAGTGCGCTGCCTGCGCCAGATCCTTCGGCACGCCGCGACCCAGGTAATAGCCGGTGCCGATCGCCACCTGCGCATCGATGCTGCCGGCCTCCGCGGCGCGCAGATACCACTGCGTGGCCAGCACCGGATCGGGCGCGTCGACGATGCTGTGCGCCTCGTGCAGCCGGCCCATCTCGAACATCGCGGTGACGAAGCCGTGCTCGGCGGCCAGGCCCATCAGGCGCAGCGCCTCGGCGTTGCTCGGGCGCGGCACCTCGCCGCGCAAGTGCATCACCGCCAGGTTGTATTGCGCGGCCGGCACGCCATCGCGCGCCAGGCGCTCGAAGGCCTGGCGTGCCACCGTCAAGCGGCCCTGCTCGTGGGCCTGCGTGGCAGCCTGCAGCCGTGCGGCCACGTCGTCGGTGCTGGCGGCGAAGGCGGGGGCCCAGACCAGCAGGCCGGCGCAGGCGAGGCACAGGAGGGGGTGGCGCATGCACGCACGATACCCCGCCTGGTCAAACAAAGCGCGGCAGTCGCGCGTTGGGCGATGGCTGATACGTCCAATTCGCCAATAGCGCACGCAGGTCGCAGTCGGCTGCTTGCCAGCCCCTCAGCAGCTCGGCCGCGATGCTGCGCGACAGCCGCTGCCCGGGGCAGGCATGCGTCGCCGCGCCCCAGGTGAGCGGCGGCGGCGTGTCCGGCCGGAGATAGCGCCGCACATCGAAGCGATCCGGCTCGGCATGGCGCGCCGCGTCGCGGTTGGCGCTCGCCAGCAGCACGAGCACGCCGTCGCCGGGCTGCAGCGTATGGCCGCACAGCGTCAGCGTCTCGGCGGCGAAGCGGCGCGTGTTCTGGATCGGCGCATCGTGCCGCGCCACCTCGGCGAGGAGCGCATCACAGGCCGCCTCGTCGCCGTGGAGCAGCGTGTCCCACAGGGCCGGCTCGCGCTGCAGCGCCACCAGCGTCTGCCCGATCAGCGCCGCGGTGGCCTCGCAGGTCTGCGTGAACAGGCCGATGCGGTTGGCGTCGCCGTCGAAGCGCTGCAGCAGCCGCTCGGCCGGCGCCTGGGCGGCATCGCGCTGCGCTGGCGTGGCGCGCGGCGACCAGCCGGCCACCAGCGCGCGCAGGTCGCGCACCAGCGCATCGCGGTCGCTGCCCGGCAGGCCGAACAGCTCCGACAGCAGCGCCAGCGGCACATCGAACAGCGCCTCGTTCAATGCATCGGCGCTGTCCAGCCGCTGCGCCACGCGCCGTGCCGCGTCGCGCATGCGCGGTGTCGACAGCATGGCCAGGGCCGATACCGCGCGCGGCTTGGCGTCGGCGTGCACCGGGCCGTCGTTCATGCGCATCAGGCCACCGAACACCTGCCCCGCGGGGGTGCCTTGGAGGGCCACAGGCACCGGCTCGGCCGGCGGTCGCACGCGTAGCGCGGGGTGCGCGAGCGCTGCTTCCACCGCCTGTGCACTGCTCGCCACCCACAGGCCCAAGCCCTCGTGGAACGCGAAGCCGCCCAGCTCGCGCAGCGCGGCATACAGCGGATACGGGTCGCGGGCCGCGGGCGCGTCGGCCAGTGCGGCGGGCAGCAGCCACTGCGCGGTCGTGTCGAACAGCTGCTCGCGGCCATGCTCCAGGTGCATCAGGTGCGTGCCGCGCGGCAGCTTCACATCGCGCTTGTCGCGGCTGCCCAGGCAATGAAGCAACCACGCGGCATCGCGGTCGTCGCACACGCCGTCCCATTCGCCGCGCACGATCAGCGTCGGCGCAGTGATGCGTGCCGGCTCGTAGGCCAGGGCGCCGGACCACGCGGCGGCGATGTCGGCCTGCGGCCCGGCGGGGATCTTCACCATCGGCACCGGTTGACGCGTCGCCGCCTGCGGGTCGCTGGCCAGATACGCCGGTCCCCATTGCGCGAGCGTCGGCTCGATCAGCACTGGCGCCTCGCCGGCCGGTACGTCCTCGACGAAGCGCGCGAGTTGCTGCTCGATGCCGA
>VBDL01000273.1 GCA_005884255.1 Betaproteobacteria bacterium
CGAAATCGGCGCGCACCGCGACGGCACGCGGCAGGCCTTCGTCGGCGGCGCCTTGCATCGCGCGCAGCAGCGGACGCACCGCGAGGAGGAACGTGATGAAGCTGGACACCGGATTGCCCGGCAAACCGACGAACAAGGCCTCGCCACCGCCGCCACGCCGCACCGCGCCGAGCGCCAGCGGCTTGCCCGGCTTGATGGCCAGCTGCCACAGGTCGAGCCGGCCCTCGGCCTGCACCGCAGGTCTCAGATGGTCTTCCTCGCCGACCGACACGCCGCCCGACGTGATGACGAGGTCGTGACCCTCGGCCGCGCGGCGCAGCGCTTCGCGCGTGGCATCGAGGCGGTCGGGCACGATGCCGAGGTCGGTGAACTCGCAGCCTGCGGCCTGCAGCAGCGCGCGCAGCGGGTAGCGGTTGGAGTTGTAGATGGCGCCGGGCTTCAATGGTTCGCCGGGCATCATCAGTTCGTCACCGGTGGAGAACAGCGCCACGCGCGGCCGGCACACGACCTTCAGCGTGGCCGCGCCCACCGAGGCGGCGAGGCCGAGCGATTGCGGCGACAAACGCGTGCCGCGGGCCACGACGGTGGTGCCCTGCTGCACGTCCTCGCCGCGGCGGCGCACAAATGCGCCTGCCGTGGGCACGCTGTTGATGCGCACCTCGCCGAGGCCGTCGCCCGGCACCGGCTCGCACTGTTCCTGCATGACCACGGCGTCGGCGCCCGTCGGCACCTGCGCGCCGGTGAAGATACGCGCGGCCGTGCCGGGGTCCAGCGGGCGGCCCACCACGCCGGCCGGAATGCGCTGGCTCACGTGCAGCACCGTGCCGGGCTCGCGCACGTCGGCGGCGCGCACGGCATAGCCATCCATCGAACTGTTGTCGGCGGGCGGGACGTCGAGCGTCGAGCGCACGTCCTCGGCGAGCACGCGGCCCAGCGCATCGAAGGTCGACACGCGATCGTGCTCACGCAGCGCGCCCGCGCGCCCCGCGGCCACCAGCCGCGCGATGGCTTCGTCCAGGCTGAGCAGCGGGCCGTTCATCAGTCGCGGCAGTGTTCGCCAATGTAGCGCTTGACCTGCGCCGCGTCGGCCGCCATCACGGTGAAGCGCTTCGGGCGTTGCTCGAGATCGGCCAGCTCGGCCGGACGCTCGGGGTCGCGCCCCAGCGCTTCGCGAATCGTCTCGGCGAACTTGGCCGGCAGCGCGGTCTCGAGCACCAGTATCGGCACACCGTTCGCATGCCGCTCGCGCGCCACCTTCAGACCGTCGGCGGTGTGCGTGTCGATCATCGTGCCGAAGCGCTGCCAGGTGTCTCGGATCGTCGCCACTCGCTCGGCATGCGTGCTCTTGCCGGAGACGAAGCCGAAGCCTTCGATGCGCGCGAACTCGTCTTGCGACAGCGCGAAGCCGCCCTCATGCGCCACCTTGGCGGCGAACAGCTCGCGCGTGCGTCCCGTGTCACGGCCCAGAAGATCGAACACGAAGCGCTCGAAGTTCGAGGCCTTGCTGATGTCCATCGACGGGCTGGACGTCTCGTGGGTCTCGGCGCTGCCGCGCACGCGATAGCGGCCGGTGCGGAAGAACTCGTCGAGCACGTCGTTCTCGTTGGTGGCCAGCACCAGGCGCTCGATGGGTAGCCCCATCATGCGCGCGATGTGGCCGGCGCAGATGTTGCCGAAGTTGCCCGACGGCACGGCGAAGCTCACGCGCTCGTCGTTGGACTTCGTGGCCTGGAAGTAGCCGGCGAAGTAGTACACGACCTGCGCCAGCAGCCGCGCCCAGTTGATGGAGTTGACGGTGCCGATGCGCTGCTCGCGCTTGAACGCGAGGTCGTTGGACACCGCTTTGACGATGTCCTGGCAGTCGTCGAACACGCCTTCGATGGCGATGTTGTGGATGTTCTCGTCTTGCAGGCTGAACATCTGCGCTTGCTGGAAGGGGCTCATGCGGCCATTCGGGCTGAGCATGAACACGCGCACGCCGTGCTTGCCGCGCATCGCGTACTCGGCGGCGCTGCCGGTATCGCCGGAGGTGGCGCCGAGGATGTTCAGCGTCTCGCCGCGGCGCTCGAGCTCGTACTCGAACAGGTTGCCCAGCAGCTGCATCGCCATGTCCTTGAAGGCCAGCGTCGGGCCGTTGGACAGGGCTTCGAGGTAGACGCCGTTTTCGAGCTTCTTCAGCGGCACGATGGCATCGGTGCCGAACACGTCCTTCGTGTACGTGCGCTTGACCAATGCCTTCAGGTCGGCGGCCGGAATGTCGTCGATGTATAGCGACAGGATCTCGAAGGCCAGCTCCGCATATGGCAGGCCGCGCCAACGCGCCAGCGTGGCGGCATCGACCTGCGGATAGTGCATCGGCAGATAGAGCCCGCCATCGGGCGCCAGGCCCTCGAGCAGGATGTCGCAGAAGTGGCGCTCGGTGGCGTCGCCGCGGGTCGAGATGTATTTCAAGCGAGCTCTTCCTTGCGCAGGCTGACGATCGGCGCGAGCACGGTGGGCAGCGCCTGCATCTTCGCGATCGCCTCGCGCATGCGGCCTTCGATGGTGTCGTGCGTGAGGATGATGACGTCGGTCTGGCGCTCGCCTTCGGCCGACTCGCGCTGCAGCAGCGCGTCGATCGAGATGTCGTGCTCGGCCAGCGTGGTGGTGATCTTCGACAGCACGCCGGCCTCGTCGGCCACCTGCAGGCGCAGGTAGAACGCGGTGACGACTTCGCTCACCGGCAGGATCGTCGTGTCGGCCAGGCGGTCGGGCTGGAACGCGAGGTGCGGCACGCGGTGATCCGGGTCGGCGGTGTGCAGCCGCGTGATGTCCACCAGGTCGGCGATCACCGCCGAAGCGGTCGGCTCCGAGCCCGCGCCCTTGCCGTAGTACAGCGTGGTGCCGACAGCGTCGCCCTGCACCACCACGGCGTTCATCGCGCCTTCGACATTGGCGATCAATCGCTTGGCCGGCACCAGGGTCGGATGCACGCGCAGCTCGATGCCGTGATCGCGGCGCTTGGTGATGCCCAAGAGCTTGATGCGGTAGCCGAGCTGCTCGGCGTAGCGGATGTCCGCCGCCTGCAGACTGGTGATGCCCTCGACGTGCGCCTTGGCGAACTGCACCGGCACGCCGAATGCGATGGCGCTCATGATGGTCGCCTTGTGCGCAGCATCGACGCCTTCGATGTCGAAGGTCGGGTCCGCCTCGGCGTAGCCCAGGCGCTGCGCCTCCTTCAGCACGACGTCGAAGTCGAGCCCCTTGTCGCGCATCTCCGAGAGGATGAAGTTCGTCGTGCCGTTGATGATGCCGGCGATCCACTCGATGCGGTTGGCGGTAAGCCCTTCGCGCAGCGCCTTGATGATCGGGATGCCGCCGGCCACCGCCGCCTCGAAGCTACCATCACGCCCTTGGCATGTGCCGCCGCGAAGATCTCGCTGCCGTGCACCGCGAGCAGCGCCTTGTTGGCGGTGACCACGTGCTTGCCGGCGGCGATGGCCTCGAGCACCAGCGTCTTCGCGATGCCGTAGCCGCCGATCAGCTCGATGACGATGTCGATGTCCGGGTTCGCGATGACCGTGCGCGCATCAGCCACCACCTTGGCGCGATCGCCGACGATGGTCTGCGCGCGTGCGGTGTCGAGGTCGGCCACCATCGTGATCTCGATGCCGCGGCCCGCGCGGCGCCGGATCTCTTCTTGGTTGCGTTGCAACACGCTGAAGGTGCCGCTGCCGACGGTGCCGATGCCCAGCAGGCCGACCTGGATCGGGTTCATGGTGGTAATGCTTTCGTTCTCAGTGGGAGTGACGTTTGCGGTAGTGCGCGAGGAAGCGGTCGATGCGACCGATCGCCTCGGTGAGGTCGTCGGAGTTCGGCAGGAACACGAGGCGGAAGTGGTCCGGCGCCGACCAGTTGAAGCCGGTGCCCTGCACGATCAGCACCTTCTCCTCGGCCAGCAGCTCGTAGGCGAACTGCTGATCATCCTCGATCGGATAGACCTTGGGATCGAGACGCGGGAACATGTACAGCGCCGCCTTCGGCTTGACGACGCTGACACCCGGGATCTGCGTGAGCAGCTCGTAGGCGAGATCGCGTTGGCGCGCCAGCCGCCCGCCCGGCGCGACCAGGTCCTTGATGCTCTGGTAGCCGCCGAGCGCCGTCTGGATCGCCAGCTGCCCCGGCGTGTTCGAGCACAAGCGCATCGACGCGAGCATGTTCAGCCCCTCGATGTAGTCCTTCGCATGGCGCTT
>VBDL01000274.1 GCA_005884255.1 Betaproteobacteria bacterium
GCACCAGGGCTTCGCGCTGGACACCGACATGCGCCTGCCCAACAAGCTGCTGGGCATCGTCGGCAAGCTGCAGGACGCGTGGTGCGGCGACGGCAGCAACCCGCTCGACGCCTTCGGCTTCGGCCTGTGCGGCGATGGCCGGGGCGGCGGGCGGCTGCGCCCGTTCAACAAGGTCGGCGCGATGCAGTTCGAGATGACGGCGCCGGCAGACCCGACGCTCAACTTAGGCGTCTTGTGGGAGCCGAAGGACTGGTTCGCGCTCGGCGCGGTCTACCAGTCCGGCTCGAACACCGTGCTCACCGGCCGCTACACCTTCGAGGCCGAGCCGACGCTGGACAAGTTCGTGCGCGGCATGTACTCGAGCCTGCTCGGGCCGGTGGTGGCGTCGATGTTCGGCTTTCCGACCTCGGTGCCGCCGGTGCAAAGCGGCAACGCGACGCTGGTGCTGCCCTTCCCCGAGCACATCCAGCTCGGCATGAAGTTCAAGCCGCTGCGCCGCGTGCAGCTCAACGTCGATGCGAACTGGACCAACTGGAAGCGCTGGGACAAGCTGACGCTGCAGTTCGACCAGTCGATCAACCTGCTGGAGATGGCGCGCATCTTCGGCCAGGCCGACCCGAGCAAGCTGGTGCTGCCACGCGGCTACAGGAACACCATCCACTACGGGCTCGGGCTGCAGGTCAACGCGACCGACCGCCTGACGCTGCGCGCCGGCTACGAGCCGCGCAAGAGCTCGATCCCCAACGACAAGATCGACCTGGTGTCGCCGCTTCCGGACATCACGAACAAGAGCCTCGGCCTCGGCTACGCAACGCCGTCGGGCTTGCATATCGATGTCGCGGCCAGCTATGCCGCGGGCAAATTCAACGTGCCGGCCGAAGGCAGCTGCAACATGAACTGCAGCAACTTCTTCAACGTCATCTACAACCCGTACGCCGGCCTCGACGTGGCCGGCGGCATCCGCATCCGCTACGTCGGCGTGCCCTTGCCGTTCTCACCCTCATCGTCGCCGGCGCCGCGTCGGCGCAGTCGTCCGCTTCCGAAGACAAGCAAAAGCTCGTGCAGCGCGTGCTCGAGCTGTGGCACCTCGAAGACACCGCGATCGTGATGGTGCAGCGGCCGGCGGCCGATGCGCTGCAGCAGTCGCGCATCGCGCTGCAGGGCCGCGTCGCCGCACCGAAGCAGGAGGTCGTGCTGCGCGAGATCGCCGGCGAGGTGCAGAAGTACATCGACGAAGCGACGCCGGTCGTGCGCGACAACGCCAAGCGCCTGAAGGCGCCGATCGTCACGCCGCTGCTGATGCAGAACTTCAGCGACGACGAGCTGCGCCACCTGATCGCGCTGCTGGAGTCGCCGGTGAAGAAGAAGTTCGAGCAACTCATGCCGCAGTTCGAGCGCGCCTTCGGCGAGAAGGTCGCCGCCGAGAGCCGCGCCGCGATCGATCCCAAGCTGCAGGCCATGACCCAGGCCGTGGGTCTGAAGCTGCGCGCGGCCAGCATCGCGCCATGAAAGGTATGAAATGAACCACCCCCTACGGCCTTCGGCCGCCCCCTCGAGGGGGCGACACCAGCGGACCGGCGGAGCCGGATCCGCGGTGTCCACTTGCCCGCGGTCAGTTCATACGTCGCGAGTCGCGCGCAGCGCTGTGGAGCAACTGCCATGACCATTTGCCCGATGGCCCCGGCCGACCATGCGTGGCTGCGCATGGACTGCCCCGAAAACCTGGTGGTCATCCACCTCGCGTTCGTGTTCGAGGGCGAGCTACTGCTGGCGGCGGTGGCGCAGCGGCTGCACGCGCAGCTGAAGCGCCACCACCAGTTCACGCACCGCGTGCAGCGCGGCTGGTGGCGCGCCTGGTGGGTGGCCGACGAGGCCTTCGCGATCGAACGCCATCTGAGCGAGCATCGCCTTGCCGCGGGAGGCGGCTGCACCGACCTGCAGGCCTTCATGTCGGCGCAGGCGCCGCACGCGCTGCCGGTGGACCGCCCGCTGTGGCGGGCGACGCTGGTGCACGGCGTGGATGGCGGTAGCGCGCTGGTGATGCGCGTGCATCACAGCCTGGCCGATGGCGTGTCGCTGATGGACCTGATCAGCGGCATGACCGATGTGGCCGACGGCGAGCCGAAGGTCGCACCGGCACGCGCGGCCGATCGCGAGGACCTTAGTCTCGGCGTGGCGCTGAAGCGCGCGCCGCGCGTGCTCGCCAACGCGCTGCACATGGTCTTCATGCGCCGCGACAGACGCTCAGCGCTCAAGGGCCGGCCGGGCCGGGAGAAGGCGGTGGCTTGGTCGCCGGCGGTATCGCTGCAGCTGGCGCGCGACCTCGGCGAGCGCCATGGCGCCACCGTCAACGATGTGATGCTCGCGGTGATCGCCGGCGTGCTGCGCCGCCATCTGCTGGCGCAGGGCGACCGCCGCGTCACGGCGCCGCTGCGCACCGTGGTGCCGATGAACATGCGCCCGCACGGCGACGCGCACCTGCTGGGCAACCAGTTCGGCCTGGTTGGCGTGGAGCTGCCGGTGCATGTGGACGACCCGCTGCAGCGCCTGCTCGCCGTGCGCGACGGCATGAATGGGCTGAAGAGCGGCTTCCAGGGCCAATTGGCGCTCGCGCTGGTGCGCTTCGCCGGGCTGCTGCCGGCATGGCTGCAGACGCTGGTGCTCGGCATCTTCTCGCGCCGCTGCACCTTGATCGTCACCAACGTGATCGGCCCGGCCGAGGCGCGCAGCGTGGCCGGCGTGCGCATCGACGAGCTGATGCTGTGCGTGCCGCAGGGCATGACGGTGGGCGTGGGCATCTCCATCATTTCGTACAACGGCGAGCTGCGCATCGGCTTCCTCGTCGACCGGCAGCTGATGCCCGACAGTGCCGCCGCCGCGGCCAGCGTGCGCGGCAGCTTCGAGCAGCTGCGCCGTGCCGCCTGCGCCGCACCGGTGCCCGCCGGCGACGAGGTGTACTGGCCGGTGGCCGTGGCGCTGGACCGCGAGGCTTGCGCGCGATGAGACGGATGCTGCGTTGTTGTCTCGCGTTACTCGTCGCCGCATGCCTTGCCAGCTGCGGTGGCGGCAGCGGCGGCTCCGGCGACACGCCGGCACCGGCGCCGAGCGTGCAGGGCAGCGTGTCCTTGAGCCTCGCCGGCGGTGCGGCGCCGGGCTACGACCATGTGTGGGTCACCGTCAGCGCCGTTGCGCTGCACACGCAGGCCGACCGCGCTTGGGGCCAGGACGACGCGAGCTGGCAGGTGATCCGTCTCGCGTCGCCGCGCACGCTCGATCTCGCGGCACTGACGAACGGCGCGGTGAGCGCGCTGTTCTCCGGCAAGGTGGTGCCGGCCGGCAGCTATGCGCAGCTGCGCCTCTTTGTGCTGCCGCATGACGCGACCCTGGCCGACGCGGCCAAGCAGCTGAACCTCGCCTACAACGCGCAGGTCGACTACACCGATGCCACTGGTGTGCAGCACCAGCTGCCGCTGGAGCTGGCCGATGCGACGCTGGGTTTGCGCGTCGACGGCCCGATCGTCGTCACCGCCGATCAGGACACCGACCTCGCGCTGCAGTGGGACATCGAGCGCAGCCTCGCGCGCTTCGCCGCCGACGATGGCGCCGACCGGCTGATGATGCGCCCCGACCTGCACTGGTACGACCTGTCGGCCACCGGCGCCATCGTCGGGCTGATGGACAAGTCGCTGTTCTGCGCCGCCGGCGTGAAGGCGGCGAATTGCCTGTACGACGTAGTGGCCAGCGCGGAAGTGCCATCGGCCGACGGCCGCTTCAAGCGCAGCGTGCGCTCGGCACCGGTGGTGCTCGGCGACAGCTATGCGGTGTTTGCGCTGTACCCGCTGCCGGCGTTGAGTGCCGATGGCCGCTTCGATGTGGTGATTCGCGGCCGCAACATGCAGACGATGGTGGTGCGCGCGGTGCCGGCGAGCGCGGCGGACCTGCTCGCCGCGACGCCGACGCAGCTCGGCGCCAACCCCGCCGACCCGGCGCACCCGGTGCCGATGCAGCCGGCGCTGCTGTCGCAGGGCGATGCCAGCGTGTCGTTGTCACAGCCGCTGCAGCCGGCGAGCGCGCAGCTGGTGTTCGGCCGCACGCTGCCGGGCAGCGGCGAGCTGCCGCTGGAGCTCGTCGCAGCCAACACCGATCCGTTCACGGGGCGCCTCACACAGGCGGTGCCGCTGGCTGGCGGCGCGCTGCGCGTGGCCACTTACAGCGCGGACACGGTGCTGAGCTTCGCGGACGTGATTCCGGCCGAAGGCGACAGCGGCTTCAGCGTGATGAGCCTGGGGACGCGCTACGACGACGCGAGCGCCACTCTCCTGTTGACGGCACCTGCCGGCAGCGCGCTTGCGTTCGCGGCCCCCACGCCAACGGCCAAGAGCGGCCTCGGCAGCGCGGCCTTGACGGTGGCCCTGAGCGGCGGCACGCCGGCGAGCTACGACGCGGCCCAGCTCGTGATCGCCGATGTGGCCGGCGTGGTGCAGACGCGCGACGTGTCATCGCTGATCGGCAGCGGCGGCACGCTGAGCCTGACGCTGCCGGCCGGCGGGGCCGCGGCTTCGCTCGGCGGCACGGCGGTCTATGCGGTGGCGCTGCGTGCGTGGAAGCGCAGCGCGCCGGCGAGCAGCCTGCGCTGGGTGCGCGTGGCGTCACCGGTGGACCTGCTCAGCGCGACGGCGGCGCAGGTCAGTCTCACCTTGCCTTAGGGCTTGGGCGGCGGATTCTTGGGCGGCGGCAGCATGAAGAATGGGAACGGCAGCGCAAGAGTCGGCAGGAACAGCGGCGCCAGTGGTGTCGCCAGGCTGGCCAGCGACAGCGTCTGCATCACGCCGATGCCGCCTTGCGCGGCGGCCGTGGCCAGGCGGTACTGCGCCAGCGACTGTTGGCGCTCCAGCGCCGCGCCTTGCTCCTGCAATGCCGGCAGCCACGGCGCGAGCTCGTGCGGTGTCATCGGCTGCGCGGGGTCGGGCAGGCCGGCCGCATGCACTTGCGACAGCTCGGCATCGTCGAGCAGGCGGGTCGCGTGGGCGGTGCCGCCGAGCAGCAGCGCGAGGCCGCAAGC
>VBDL01000275.1 GCA_005884255.1 Betaproteobacteria bacterium
GGTCCATGAAGGTCGACCAGGTCTGGCCGACCAGCCAGCCGGCGTACTCGCCGTACGCATGGCGCAGCCGCAGGCGGTTGCGGTTGCCGGATCCGTACGAGTAGAAATCAGCCTCGATCTTGGTGTTGAAGGTGCCGGCGCTGGTCGGCGTCGAGCTGTCGATGCCGAAGCGCGAAGTTTGCGCGGTGAACTTGGTCTTGCCCTTCAGGCCCAGGCTCGGATCGGCCGCCACGTCGGCGTTCGTCGGCTGGAACGTCAGGTCGGTGAAGTTGTCGCTCGGGCTGCTGCGGTTGAAATCGTGGATCGCATGCGCCTCGGCGTAGCCGTACAGGCGGATCGAGGTCTCGGAGCCCGGCAGGCGGAAGCCGCCGCCGATGTCGCCCAGCACCACCGCGTCCTTGGACTTGATTTCCAGCGCCTCGATGCGTTCGCCCCAGCCGCTGGCATCGGCCGGCTTGGCCTCGGGGGCCTTCTGCTTCTTCAGCGCGTTGAGTTCCTCGCGCAGTTGCTTGATCTCCTGGCGCAGCTCGTCGAGCTCCTTGCTCGATTGCGCCTGCGCGGCGGGCGAGCCCAGCACGGCCAGCGCGGCGGCCAGGGCGAGGAGGGTCTTGTTCATCTGCATTGGCTCTCTCCTCGTGGTGCGAGTTCGGGTTGTTGGGGTCGTCAATGGGCGATCTGGCCGATGAAGGCGCGGATGCGCTCGTTCTGCTGGGCGCCGAAGAACGCGTCGGGCGGTGCATCCTGCGCGATGCGGCCTTGATCGAAAAACAGGATGCGGTCGCCGACCTCGCGCGCGAAGCCCATCTCGTGCGTGACGACGATCATCGTCATGCCGCTCTTGGCGAGCTGCTTCATCACGTCGAGCACTTCCTTGACCATCTCGGGGTCGAGCGCCGACGTTGGCTCGTCGAACAGCATCACGCGCGGCTGCATCGCCAGCGCACGCGCGATGGCCACGCGCTGCTGCTGGCCGCCGGACAGCGCGAACGGGTGCTTGTGCATATGGTCCCTCAGGCCCACGCGCTCAATCAGCTCGCGCGCCTTCTTCTCGGCTTCCTCGCGCGGCGTCTTGCGCACGCGGCGCGGCGCCAGCATCACGTTCTCCAGCACCGTGAGGTGCGGGAACAGGTTGAACTGCTGGAACACCATGCCGACCTCGGCGCGCAGCTTGTCCAGCTGCTTGTGGTCGTCGGTCACTTCGATGCCGTCGACCACGATGCGCCCGCTGTCGTGCTTCTCCAGCCGGTTCAGCGTGCGCAGCAGGGTGCTCTTGCCGGAGCCGGAGGCGCCGATGATCACGGCCACCTCGCCGGCGTTGAAATGCGTGGACACGTCGCGCAGCACATGCGCCTCACCGAAGTGCTTGTTGACCTTGTCGACGGTGATGAGGGGTACGGTGCTCATGCCAGCTTGCCCTCCACGTCGAAGCGGCGCTCCACCGCGTCGGAGATCTGCGTCATCACGGTCGTCAGCACGAGGTAGATGATGGCGGTGGTGATGAACACCGGCACCGCCTGGAACGAGGTCGACTTCACCTGCGAGCCGGCGTTGGTGAGCTCGACCACGCCGATGGTGAAGGCGAGCGACGAGTCCTTCAGCAGCGCGACGATGTTGTTGACCAGCGGCGGCAGCGCGATCTTGAAGGCCTGCGGGAAGGTCACGTCGACGAAGGTGAACCAGCGGTTCAGCCCGAGTGAGCGAGCGGCCTCGATCTGCCCCTTGGGCACCGCCAGCAGGCCGGCGCGGATCGCCTCGGCGTTGTAGGCACCGACGTTCAAGGCCAGCGCGACGGCGGCGGCGGTGAACTCCTCCATGCGCAGCAGCGGGTGGATTTCCGGCAGCGCGAAGTAGACGAACAGCACCTGCACCAGCAGCGGCGTGCCGCGCATGACCCAGATGTAGGACGACGCGATCCAGCGCAGCAGTGGCACGCGCGAGACCTTGCCCAGCGCGGCCAGTACGCCCAGCAGCACGCCGGCGATGCCGGCCACGATGGTGAGCTGCACGGTGACGCGCGTGCCCTCGGCGAACAGCTGCGCGTTGTTGCCGATGGGTGCCGGCGCCCACGACAGCGGTGTGGCCAGCAGCCACAGGATCACGATGAGCAGCACCACCGACGAGGCCATCGTCGCGCTGCTGCGTTGCTGGCGGTTCCAGCTCACGGGCCAAGGAGACAAGAGGCGGTACATCACACGCTTCCGAACGAAGATCATGGGCCACCGCGGATCCGGCTTTGCCGGTCTGCCGGTGGCGCCCGCTTGAGGGGGCGGCCGAAGGCCGTAGGGGGTGGTTCGTTTACTGCGGGGCCTTGCAGCGGATGTCCTCGTTGAACCACTTCTTCGAGATCGTCGCGTAGGTGCCGTCGGCCAGGATGGCCTGCAGCGCCTTGTTGACCTCGCCGGCGAGGCTCGTGTTGCCCTTGGCCACGGCGGAGGCGATGCGCTCGACGAAGAGGAAGTCGCCCATGTGCATGCCGGCGCCCGGGTTGGCGTCGAGCGAGGCCTTGGCGACGAACCTGTCGGTGACCCAGGCGTCGACGCGGCCGCTGACGAGCGCGGCACGCGCATCGGTGTCCTGCGGGAAGTTCTTGATCTCCTTGACGCTGGCCACCTTCTTCACGTTCTCGAGGTAGGTGGTACCCGTCTGCACCGACACGACCTTGCCGGCCAGATCCTTGGCGCCCTTGATCGCCGGATCCTTGGCGATGATCACGCCGCCCGAGCAGTAGTGCGGCTCGGTGAAGGTGACGGCCTTGGCGCGCTCTTCGGTGATGCCGTGCGACGCGATGACCATGTCCCAGCGGTCCTGGCGCAGGCCGGTGAGCAGCGCGTCGAAGCTCAGTGCCTTCCACTCGATCTTCACGCCCATCTTCTGCGCCATCGCCTCGGCGACGTCGACCTCGAAGCCGGCGAGCTTGTTGCCCTGGAAGTAGTTGAACGGCGCGAACTGCCCCTCGGTGGCGATGATGATCTTGCCATCCTTCTTGATGTCGTCGAAGCTGCGCGCCTGGGCGGTGCACAGCATCAGCGCGCCGGCCAGAGCGACGGCCAAACCTCGGGCAACGGTCTTGAGCAGTTTCATGAGAGCTTGTCCTTTCGCAGGAGCGTCGTTGGGATGACTTGTCTAAGCAGGTTCTGCGCCACGCGCCGAACCCGGGGATTGTGCTACAGGTCGCCGATGAAATAGCGCTTCAAACCGGCCAAGATCATCTCGACTGCGATGGCCGTGAGCACCAAACCCATCAGTTTTTCGATGGCCGATACCACCGAGTCTCCGAGCAGCCGCCGGATGCGATCGGCCAGCAGCAGCACCGCGCCGGACAGCGCCATCGCCACCGTCAGCGCAGCCACCCATTGCAGCATGCGTTCGGGCTGTCGCGATACCAGGAGAAGCACGGTGGCCATGGCCGAAGGCCCGGCCAGCAGCGGCACCGCCAGCGGGAAGATGAAGGGCTCGCGCCCCGGTTCCAGCCCGTAGGCATCGCCGGCCGAGCCGAAGATCATGCGGATGGCGATGATCACCAGGATCACGCCGCCGGCCACCTCGAGCGAGCGCTCCGACAAGCGCATCACGCGCAGGAAGCCCTCGCCGAGCACCATGAAGGCCACCAGCACCGAGAAGGCGATGAACACCTCGCGCACCGCCACCCGCGCGCGGCGCTTGGCTTCCACGCTGCGCATGATCGGGATGAAGATCGGCAGGCAGCCCAGCGGGTCGAGCACCAGCACGAGCAGGATCAGCGCCGAGAAAAAGGTGTGGTCCATGGGGTGCGGATTGTCGGGGACAAACCGGGCCTGCTCCCGCCCCATCGCGGGCTACTGCGACTGACATACGGCTGCGTGTGGTGTGGGTCGCTGCGGCTTCAGCCCAACCGGGCCAGCACGCGCGCCAGCGCGTCGACGGTGACGTCGATCTGCTCGCGCGAAACGATCAACGGCGGCGCCAGGCGCACGACGGTGCCGTGCGTGTCCTTGGTGAGCACGCCCTCTTCCATCAGCGCCTCGCACACCACGCGCGCCGGCGCAAAGCGGCTCGCCACCTCGACGCCGACCAGCAGGCCGCGGCCGCGGATGTCGATCAGCGCCGGGTGCGCCAGTGCGCGCAGGCGCTGCATCAGGTACTCGCCCAGCTCGGCGGCGCGCTCGGCCAGGCGCCGCCCACCGCGGCGGCCAGCGGGTTGCCGCCGAAGGTGCTGCCATGGTCGCCGGGCGTGAACTGCGCCATCACGTCCTCGCGCGCCAGGAAGGCGCTCACCGGCAGCAGGCCGCCGCCGAGCGCCTTGCCCAGCGTCAACCCATCGGGGCGGATGCCTTCATGGTCGCAGGCGAGCAGCGCGCCGGTGCGGCCGAGGCCGGTCTGGATTTCGTCGCAGATCATCAGCACGTTGTGGCGCGTGCAGATCTCGCGCACGCGCTGGAGATAGCCCGCGGGCGGCACGACGATGCCGGCCTCGCCCTGGATCGGCTCGACGAGGAAGGCGCAGGTGTCGGGCGTGATCGCTGCCTCGAGCGCGGCCGCATCGCCGAAAGGCACCGCCGCGAAACCGGGCGCGAAGGGGCCGAAACCATCGCGGTATTGCGTCTCGCTGGAGAAGCCGACGATGGTCGTCGTGCGGCCGGCGAAGTTGCCCTCGGCCACGATGATTTGCGCACGGCCTTCGGCAATGCCCTTGACCTTGTAGCCCCACTTGCGCGCGGCCTTCAGCGCCGTCTCCACGGCTTCGGCGCCGGAGTTCATCGGCAGCGCGCGCGCCATGCCGGTGGTCTCGCACAGGCGTTGCAGGAAGGAGCCGAGCCGGTCGGTGTGGAAGGCGCGCGAGGTGATGGCCAGGCGCTGCGCCTGTGCCGTCAGCGCTTGAACGAGCGCGGGATGGCTGTGGCCGAAGCTCACGGCCGAGTAGGCCGACATCATGTCGAGGTAGCGGCGGCCGGTGTCATCCCACAGGTAGGCGCCCTCGCCGCGCGTCAGCACGACGGGCAGCGGCAGGTAGTTGTGGGCGCCGTAGCGGTCTTCGAGCGCGATCGGCGAGGCTTCGCGGCTGAGACTGGCGTGAGGCGGGCGGGCGTTCA
>VBDL01000276.1 GCA_005884255.1 Betaproteobacteria bacterium
TGGTCTACACCGCGCTCGGCGTGGCGGCCGGCCTGGCCGGCGAAGGGCTCGCTGCCACGTTGCAGGCGCCATGGATTCTGGCGGTGTTCGCCCTCGCGCTGGCGACGCTGTCCTTGTCGATGTTCGGCGTCTACGAGTTCCATCTACCCCACGGCGTGGCCGGCAAGCTGACCCACTTGGTGCGCCGCCTGCCCGGTGGCCACCTGGCCGGCGTCTTCCTGATGGGCGGCATCTCCGCGCTGATCGTCAGCCCCTGCGTGGCCGCGCCGCTGGCCGGTGCGCTCGTCTACATCAGCCGCACGCGCGACGTGCTGATCGGCGGCACCGCGCTGTTCGCGCTGGCCGTGGGCATGAGCGTGCCGCTGCTGCTGGTCGGCGCCTCGGCCGGCGCCCTGCTGCCGCGCGCCGGCGCGTGGATGGAGGGCGTCAAGCGCTTTTTCGGTGTCGTGCTGCTGGCGGTCGCGGTGTGGATGCTGCAGCCGCTCATTCCGTCGGCCGCCACGCTGTTGCTGGTCGGCGCCCTGTTCGCGCTGTGCGGCGTGCTGCTCGGCGCCTTCCGCCGCCGCACGCGCTGGCTGCTGCGCGCGGCGGCACTCGCGGCTCTGGTGGCGATGCGCTGCTGCCGCTGGCGCACCTGGGTCCGCGAGAAGCGCAGAGCGCCGACGCGCCGGCTTTCCGCACGATCGTGAGCCTCGGCGAGCTCGAGGCCGTGCTGCGCGAAGCGCAGCGCCCCGTGCTGCTCGACTTCTATGCCGACTGGTGCGTGTCGTGCAAGGAGATGGAGCGCTTCACCTTCTCCGACCCAGACGTCGCGCGCCGCCTGGCCGGCGCCGTGCTGCTGAAGGCCGACGTCACGCGCAACAGCGCCGCCGATCGCGAGTTGCTGCGGCGCTTCGGATTGTTCGGCCCGCCGGGCACGATCTTCTTCGACAACCGCGGCCGCGAAGTGATGGCCGCACGTGTGGTCGGCTACCAGGCGGCGCCGCGTTTTGCCGCCACGCTGAGCCGCGCGGGGCTCTGACTCTTTGCTTATGCTAGAATTCGCCTTCCAGTCGCGGGGTGGAGCAGTCTGGTAGCTCGTTGGGCTCATAACCCAAAGGTCGAAGGTTCAAATCCTTCCCCCGCAACCAAGAACACAGCGGCTCAGCCGCCACGCAAACGCCAACCGACAGGTTGGCGTTTTGCTTTGTGGGCCCGGCTTGCACAGGGATAGGGCAAGCCCTAGCCATTTGACGAAACAAAGTACAGGAACCGGCAAAGACGTACCGTTCCTGGCGCATCGCGCGTCTATCTTTTCGAGCGTGGAACGACACCTCGAAAAGGAGACAGCGATGACCATCAAGACCTCTCTCGCGCTCGCCGCCGCGCTGGCGCTGGCCGGTGCCGCGCAGGCCGACACCGAGCTCGTGATCGCGACCGTCAACAACGGCCACATGATCGAGATGCAGAAGCTCGGCAAGCACTTCGAGGCGGCGCACCCGGACATCAAGCTCAAGTGGGTCACGCTGGAAGAGGGCACGCTGCGCCAGCGCGTGACCACCGACATCGCCACCAAGGGCGGCCAGTTCGACGTGATGACGATCGGCATGTACGAGACGCCGATCTGGGGCAAGAAGGGCTGGCTGCAGGAGATCAAGCCCGACGCCGCCTACGACGTCGACGACCTGCTGCCCGCGGTGCGTAGCGGCCTGTCGGTCGACGGCAAGCTCTACGCCGCGCCGTTCTACGGCGAGAGCTCGATGCTGATGTACCGCAAGGACCTGGCCGACAAGGCCGGCGTGCAGCTGCCTGAGCGCCCGACCTGGGCGCAGGTGAAGGACCTCGCCGCCAAGATCCACAAGCCCGCGGAGGGCGTGTACGGCATCTGCCTGCGCGGCAAGCCGGGCTGGGGCGACAACATGGCCTTCCTGTCGACGCTCGTGAACACGCACGGCGGCCAGTGGTTCGACATGAGCTGGAAGCCGCAGATCGATTCCAAGCCCTGGCATGACGCGATCACGTTCTACGTCGACCTGCTGAAGAACTACGGCCCGCCGGGCTCGTCGGCCAACAGCTTCAACGAGATCCTCGCGCTGTACAACGCTGGCAAGTGCGGCATGTGGGTCGACGCGACGATCGCCGCCTCGTTCATCAGCGACCCGAAGCAGTCGAGGGTGGCCGACAAGGTGGCCTTCGCGCAGGCGCCGACCGCCGTCACACCCAAGGGCGCGAACTGGCTGTGGGCGTGGTCGCTGGCGATTCCTGCCGGCTCGAAGAAGGTCGATGCGGCGCAGAAGTTCATCACCTGGGCCACGTCGAAGGACTACATCGCGCTCGTCGGCAAGACCAACGGCTGGGGCAGCGTGCCCACCGGCACGCGCAAGAGCACCTACGCGAACCCCGAGTTCCTCAAGGCGGCCAAGTTCGCCGCCGCGGAGAAGGCCGCCATCGATAGCGCCAACCCGACCGACAGCACCTTGCCCAAGAGCCCGTATGTCGGCGTGCAGTTCGCCGCCATTCCCGAGTTCCAGGCCATCGGTATCGCGGTGGGCCAGCAGATGAGCGCAGCACTCGCCGGCAAGACCACGGTCGATGCGGCGCTGAAGGCCAGCCAGACGGCGGCCGACCGCGAGATGCTCAAGGCGGGGTATTACAAGTGAGCACGCAGGCGCTGGGCGCAGCCGGCGCCGTCGACAAGCCGGCACCGCGCGACGCCGGCTCGGCGCCGCGCGCCAAGGCCGTGGCCGTGAGCCGCTTTCTGCCGCGCGCGCTGATGGCGCCGGCGGTGCTCACGCTGTTCCTGTGGATGATCGTCCCGCTGGTGATGACGATCTACTTCTCGCTCATCCGCTACAACCTGATGCAGCCGGAGAACGTCGGCTTCATCGGCCTGCTGAACTACCGCTTCTTCGTCACCGATCCTTCGTTCGCCACCGCTGTGATGAACACGCTGCTGCTCCTGGGCAGCGTGATCGTCATCACCGTGGTCGGCGGCGTCGGTCTCGCGCTGCTCATCGACGCGCCGTTCCCGGGGCGCGCCGCGGTGCGCCTCTTGCTGATCGCGCCCTTCTTCGTGATGCCCACGGTCAACGCGCTGCTGTGGAAGCACATGATGATGAACCCGATCTACGGCGTGCTCGCGCAGGTCTGGCAGTTCTTCGGCGCGACACCGGTGGACTGGCTGACCGACTGGCCGCTGGCCAGCATCATCGTGATGGTCGCGTGGCAGTGGCTGCCCTTCGCCACGCTGATCTTCATGACCGCGCTGCAGTCGATGAACCGCGAGCAGCTCGAGGCGTCGCGCATGGACGGCGCCAACCTGCTGCAGCAGATCCGCTTCCTCTATGTGCCGCACCTGGCGCGCTCGATCGCCGTCGTCGTGATGATCGAGATGATCTTCCTGCTCGGCGTGTTCGCGGAGATCTTCACCACCACCGGCGGCGGCCCGGGCGACGCGAGCACCAATGTCGCGTTCCTCATCTTCAAGCAGGCGCTGCTGAACTTCGATGCCGGCGTGGCGTCGGCCGGCGCGCTGTTCGCGGTGCTGCTGGCCAACATCGCGGCGATCTTCCTCATCCGCCTCATTGGCAAAAACTTGGATTGACGGCGATGAATCCGCAACTGCTCCTGCGCACCGTGGCTGCTTGGGCCGTCACGCTGCTGCTGTTCTTCCCGCTCGGCTGGCTGGTGCTCACGGCCTTCAAGACCGAGCTGCAGGCGATCCACGTGCCGCCACTGTTCGTCTTCCCGCCCACGCTGGAGAACTTCCACGAGGTGCAGCAGCGCAGCGACTACCTGCTCTACGCGAAGAACTCGGTGATCACGAGCGTCGCGTCCACGCTGCTCGGCCTCGCGATTGCCGCACCGGCGGCGTATTCGATGGCGTTCTTCCGCAGCAAGCGCACGCGCGATGTGCTGATGTGGATGCTGTCCACG
>VBDL01000277.1 GCA_005884255.1 Betaproteobacteria bacterium
CTGTCGTACAGCGCGAAGTCTCCGGGGCCGAGCACCGCGTCGCGCCCGTCCTGCGAGACGACGCCACGGCCCTGGGTCTGGATGCTGACCAGGAAGTTGTCTTCGCTGGCACGCGCGATGAGCGCCGGCGTGCGCCGCACGAATTGCGCGGTGGCGGTCACGCGCGATAGCTGCAGCGTGGCCAGCTCGTCGGAAACGATCTCGCCGTCGATGACATCGGTGCCCGCGGGGGCGTCGCACTGCAGCTGCACATAGGTGTCGCAGACCATGTCGGTCCAGAACGCCAGCCGGCGCGGGGCGGCGACGTCGTGGGTGCTGAGCGTGCGGGACATGCGAGCCAGCATAGGCCTGCAGGCCGGGCGGCGCAACGGCGCTGCGCGTTGCAGTCAAGCTCTGCGCCACGCTCAGGCAAGCCAGCGCGGCGGCGCCTGCCTACGATGTGCTTCACACCCGTACCCCACACCCGCCGGAGTCCACCATGGCAGCAAGCCACCCCAAGTTCCGCGCGGCCGCGATCCAGGCCGCACCCGTGTTCCTCGACCTCGACGCGTCGGTCGACAAGGCGATCCGCCTGATCGCGGAGGCCGCCGCCAACGGCGCCAAGCTCATCGCATTCCCGGAAACCTGGCTGCCCGGCTACCCCTGGTTCATCTGGCTCGACTCGCCCGCCTGGGGCATGCAGTTCATCCAGCGCTACCACGACAACTCGCTGGTCTACGGCACGCCGGAGGCCGAGCGCATCGCGCAGGCGGCCAAGGAGCACGGCATCATGGTCGTCATGGGCCTGAGCGAGAAGCAGGGCGGCAGCCTCTACATGGGGCAGTGGATCATCGATGCCGAGGGCCAGACGGTGGCGCAGCGCCGCAAGCTCAAGCCCACGCATGTGGAGCGCACGGTGTTCGGCGAAGGCGACGGCAGCGACCTGAGCGTGTATCCCACCGCGCTCGGCCGCATCGGCGCGCTGTGCTGCTGGGAGCACCTGCAGCCCCTGTCGAAGTATGCGATGTATGCGCAGAACGAGCAGGTGCACATCGCCGCGTGGCCGAGCTTTTCCCTGTACCGCGGCGGCGCCTACGCGCTCGGGCCGGAGGTGAACAACGCCGCCAGCCGCATCTACGCCGTCGAGGGCCAGTGCTTCGTGCTCGCGCCCTGCGCGACCGTGTCGAAGGAGATGGTGCAGCTGCTGTGCGGCGACGACCCCATGAAGAAGCAGCTGCTGCTGCCGGGCGGCGGCTTCACCGCCATCTATGCACCCGATGGGCAGTTGATGCACGAGCCGCTTCCCGAAGATGCGGAGGGCATCGTCTACGCCGATCTCGACCTCGGCATGATCTCGCTGGCCAAGGCGGCGGCCGACCCGGCGGGCCACTACGCGCGCCCCGACGTGACGCGGCTGCTGCTCGACAAGACGCCGGGCGATCGCATGGTGGTGCGCGCCAGCGCGACCGCCGAACTGGGCCGCGGCAACGACGAGGAGATGGCGCCGGCGCCGCAACGCGACGACCTGGCCGAGCCGCCGACGCTGCGCCGCGCCGCCTGACGAACCGCGGAGAACGACACCATGGAATCGGCCATTCCTGCGCACCTGCAGTGCCCGCGCACGCGCCAGCGCCGTGTTGCCGACGACTATGTGCCGCCGTATCCGTCTTTCGTCGCGCGCCACGCGCCGGGCGTGACGCAGGTGGTGATGGCGTATTTCGGCGTGCAGCACCTCGACGATGCGGTCGCGGCCGATGCGGCGCTGCGGGACCTCGCCGCCTCGTTCGCCTGCGAAGGCGGCCCTGCCCATTGGGATCGTTCGCGCTACACCGACGAGGCCGGCTACACGAACGTGATCTGCGCGGCCTACTGGGACGATCCGGCGCGCTTCGATGCCTGGTTCGCGGCGCAGGGGGCGAAGTGGACGCGCGAGCAGCGCGCCGGTGTGGGCACCTTCATCGAACTGGTGCGCCCCGATGTACGGCGCTACGAGACGCTGTTCTCCGCGCCCGATCGCCCGGAGGGCATTGCCACGCTCGCCGCGGGCATGAGCGACATGGTCACCGAGCATGCGTACTGGGGCGGCGCGCGCGACCGCATCCCGGCCTCGCAGACCGATGCGATGCAGCCTGCGGGCGCGCCCCGGTTGGTGCGCGACGGTGGGCGCGTCACTGTGCGGCCGCATGAGAACCTGTGCCTCATCCGCTCAGGGCAGGACTGGGGCGATACGCAAGCCGACGAGCGCGCGATGTATCAGCGCGACGTGGAGCCCGTGTTGCGTGCTGGCATGGATTTCCTGCGCGACGAGGGCCTGTCGATCGGCTGCTTTGCCAATCGCTACCTGAGCGTGGAAACAGCCGATGGCCACGGCATCGAGAAGAGCTACGGGATGAGCTGGTGGCGGAGCCTGGACGCGCTCGAACGCTGGGCCGAATCACACCCCACCCACGTGGCGATCTTCGGCGCCGCCATGAAGTACCTGTCCACCCTCGGACCGGCGGCGAAACTGAAGCTCTACCACGAGGTGACGGTGGCTCATGCGGATGAGCAATTCTTCGAGTACCTCAACTGCCACGACCGCAGTGGAATGTTGAGGGCGGCATAGCTGCATCACGCCACCGACTTGGCTTCTCACGCTTCGGTGGGCGCCCGGCTGAGCTCGTTGTTGGCGCTGACCACCGCGCGCAGCATGCGCATGAACTCGGCGCGCTCGGCCTTGGTCAGCGGGTGCAGCATCTGCTCCTGCGCCGTGAGCACGTCCGGGGCGATGGCGGCCACCAGCGCGTTGCCTTCGGCGGTGAGACTGAGCAGGCGCACCCGCCGGTCTTCGGGGGAGGCCTGCCGCTGCATCAGCCCGCGCGCTTCGAGCCGGTCGATCACCGCGGCGATGGTGGAGGTGTCCAGCCCGATCGAGCGCGCCAGCGTGCGCTGGTCGACGCCCGGCGTCTTCGCCACCTGGTTCAAGGCCGCGTACTGCACCGGCGTAACGCCGTGCGCCTCGGTCGCCTGCAGGAATACCGCCACGGCGATCTGCTGCAGCCGCCGGATGTAGTGGCCGGGCAGCGTTTCGAAATCCAGCGGCGCGGTCTTCGCCTTCTTCATTCGTCGATTCCAGTCTGCGGGTAAACCCTGCTTTGACTTCTTCGAGTCTATCACTACACTCATCGTCAGTGTACTGATGATTAGTACACCAAGGAGATGCAGATGAACGCAACGCAATCGAAGCCGGTGCTGGTGGCCGGTGGTGGAATCGGCGGCCTGGCCGCCGCGCTGGCGCTGACGCGCCAAGGCCTGCGCGTGAAGGTGCTGGAGCAGTCGCCGCAGCTCGGCGAGATCGGCG
>VBDL01000278.1 GCA_005884255.1 Betaproteobacteria bacterium
AGGAAATCCTCACCGACCCGAGCTATTGCCGGCAGATCGTCACGCTGACGTATCCGCACATCGGCAACTACGGCGTCAATGTGGAGGATGTCGAGGCCTCGAAGGTCCATGCCGCCGGCCTGGTCATCAAGGACCTGCCGGTCCGCGTCTCCAATTTCCGCTCGGGCCTCACGCTGGCCGAGTACCTGCAGCGCGAAGGCACCGTCGCCATTGCCAACATCGACACGCGCCGCCTGACGCGTGTGTTGCGCAGCAAGGGCGCGCAAAACGGCTGCATCATGAGCTTCGCCGCCGGCACCAGCATCACGCCGGCGCACATCGCCGATGCGGTGGCCAAGGCGCAGGCCGCGCCCAGCATGAATGGGCTGGATCTGGCCAAGGTGGTGTCCGCCAACGAACCGTATGCGTGGGCAGAAGCCGAATGGCAGCTCGGCAATGGCTACGGCGAACAGCGCGCACCGAAGTTCCACGTCGTCGCCTATGACTTCGGCGTCAAGCGCAACATCCTGCGCATGCTGGCCAGCCGCGGCTGCAAGGTCACCGTGGTGCCGGCGCAGACCTCGGCCGCCGAGGCGCTGAAGCACCAGCCCGACGGCATCTTCCTCAGCAACGGCCCGGGCGACCCCGAGCCCTGTGACTACGCCATTGCCGCGACGCGCGAGTTCATCGCGCGCGGCATCCCGACCTTCGGCATCTGCCTCGGCCACCAGATCATGGCGCTGGCCGCCGGCGCGAAGACCTTCAAGATGAAGTTCGGCCACCACGGCGCGAACCATCCGGTGAAGGACCTCGACAACGGCCGCGTCAGCATCACCAGCCAGAACCACGGCTTCGCGGTCGACGAGAAGACTTTGCCCGCGAACCTGCGTGCCACGCACGTGAGCCTGTTCGACGGCACCTTGCAAGGCCTGGCCCACACCGAGAAGCCCGCCTTCTGCTTCCAGGGCCACCCCGAGGCTTCACCGGGGCCGCATGACATCGGCTACCTGTTCGACCGTTTCGTTGCGTTGATGGAGAAGAGCAATGCCTAAGCGCAGCGACCTCAAATCGATCCTGATCATCGGCGCCGGCCCCATCATCATCGGCCAGGCCTGCGAGTTCGACTACTCCGGCGCGCAAGCCTGCAAGGCGCTGCGCGAGGAGGGCTACAAGGTCATCCTCGTCAACAGCAACCCGGCGACGATCATGACGGACCCGGAGATGGCCGATGTGACCTACATCGAGCCCATCACCTGGCAGGTGGTCGAGAAGATCATCGCCAAGGAGCGGCCTGACGCGATCCTGCCGACGATGGGCGGGCAGACCGCGCTCAATTGCGCGCTCGACCTGCACAAGCACGGCGTGCTCGCCAAGTACGGCGTCGAGATGATCGGCGCCAACGAGAAGGCGATCGAGAAGGCCGAGGACCGCCTGAAGTTCAAGGACGCGATGACCGGCATCGGCCTGCACTCCGCGAAGAGCGGCATCGCGCACTCGATGGAAGAGGCCTGGAGCGTGCAGAAGCGCATCCAGGCGGAGATCGGCGGCGCCGGTTTCCCGATGGTGATCCGCCCGAGCTTCACGCTCGGCGGCACCGGCGGCGGCATCGCCTACAACCCGGAAGAGTTCGAAGAGATCTGCAAGCGCGGCCTCGACCTGTCGCCCACCAACGAGCTGCTCATCGAAGAGAGCCTGATCGGCTGGAAGGAATTCGAGATGGAAGTCGTCCGCGACAAGGCGGACAACTGCATCATCATCTGCTCGATCGAGAACCTCGATCCAATGGGCATCCACACCGGCGACTCGATCACGGTGGCGCCCGCGCAGACGCTGACCGACAAGGAATACCAGCTGATGCGCAATGCGTCGATCGCGATCCTGCGCGAGATCGGCGTGGACACCGGCGGCTCGAACGTGCAGTTCTCGATCAACCCGAAGAACGGGCGGATGATCGTCATCGAGATGAACCCGCGCGTGTCGCGTTCGTCGGCGCTGGCGTCCAAGGCCACCGGCTTCCCGATCGCCAAGGTCGCGGCCAAGCTGGCGGTTGGCTACACGCTCGACGAACTGCGCAACGACATCACCGGCGGCGCGACGCCGGCGAGCTTCGAGCCGAGCATCGACTACGTCGTCACCAAGATTCCGCGCTTTGCCTTCGAGAAGTTCCGCGAGGCCGATGCGCACCTGACGACGCAGATGAAGTCGGTGGGCGAGGTGATGGCGATGGGCCGGACCTTCCAGGAGAGCTTCCAGAAGGCGCTGCGCGGGCTGGAAACCGGCATCGATGGCTTGAGCGAACGCGAGACCGATCGCGAGGAGATCGTCGAGGCCATCGGCAACGCCGGCCCCGAGCGCATCCTCTACGTCGGTGATGCCTTCCGCGTCGGCATGACGCTGGATGAGATCTTCGAGGAAACGGCGATCGACCCGTGGTTTCTGGCGCAGATCGAACAGATCGTGCAGACCGAGGGTCAGGTCAAGGGCCGCACGCTGGCGAGCCTCACGAAGGAAGAGCTGCGCTACCTGAAGCAGAAGGGCTTCTCCGACAAGCGCCTCGCGAAACTGCTCGGCACCAACCAGCACGAGGTGCGCCGCACGCGCCACGCGATGGGCGTGCGCCCGGTCTACAAGCGCGTGGACACCTGCGCCGCCGAGTTCGCGACGCAGACGGCTTACATGTACTCCACGTACGACGAGGAGTGCGAGGCCGAGCCGACCAGCAAGAAGAAGATCATGGTGCTCGGCGGCGGCCCGAACCGCATCGGCCAGGGCATCGAGTTCGATTACTGCTGCGTCCACGCCGCGCTCGCGATGCGCGAAGACGGCTACGAGACCATCATGGTCAACTGCAACCCGGAGACGGTCTCCACCGACTACGACACCTCCGACCGCCTGTACTTCGAGCCGGTGACGCTCGAAGACGTGCTGGAGATCGTCGACAAGGAAAAACCCGTCGGCGTGATCGTGCAGTACGGCGGGCAGACGCCGCTGAAGCTGGCGCTCGATCTCGAGGCCAACGGCGTGCCCATCATCGGCACCACGCCCGACTCGATCGACATCGCCGAAGACCGCGAGCGCTTCCAGAAGCTGCTGCACAAACTGGGCCTCAAGCAGCCGCCCAACCGCACTGCGCGCACCGAAGAGGCCGCCATCGAGCTGGCGCACGAGATCGGCTATCCGCTGGTCGTGCGCCCGAGCTACGTACTCGGCGGCCGCGCGATGGAGATCGTGCACGGCGACAAGGACCTCGAGCGCTACATGCGCGAGGCCGTGAAGGTGAGCGAGAAGTCTCCGGTGCTGCTCGATCGCTTCCTCGACGATGCGATCGAGGTCGACGTCGACTGCATCAGCGATGGGCAGGACGTGATGATCGGCGGCATCATGGAGCACGTCGAGCAAGCCGGCGTGCACTCCGGCGACTCCGCGTGTTCGCTGCCGCCGTACTCACTGCCTGCCAGCCTGCAGGATGAGCTGCGCCGT
>VBDL01000279.1 GCA_005884255.1 Betaproteobacteria bacterium
GATGCAGGCCGCGCCGCCAGGCGAGCCGGACCCGGCCGCGTTCGCGCGTGGCGTGGCCGATGCCGGCGAACTGGCGCTCAGCCAAGCGCTGTTCGGGGTGCGCGCGCGCGTGGTGACCGGTGCCTTGGCGCCCGAGGCCGCGGCCGCCTATGTGAGCGGCCTGCTGATCGGCGCCGAATGGCAGGACTTGGCGCCCGGGCCGGTGCCGTCCGGCAGCCTGCGCATCATCGGCGAGCCGGCGCTGGCGAGGCTGCACGCGCGCTGCGCAGCGCAGCTTGGGCTGGCGGCCGAGGTGCTCGATGTGCAAGCCGTGCAGCAGGCCGCGTGGCGGGCGCTGCTCGAGCAAGGAGTTCAACGATGAGTCAAACGAGTTCGGCGTGGCCGCCGTCACCGCCGCTGGTGGCCATTCTTCGCGGCCTGCAGCCGCAGCGCGCGGCCGAGGTCGGGCGCGTGCTGTTCGATGCCGGCTTCCGCACGCTCGAAGTGCCGCTGAATCGCCCGGGCGCGCTGGAGTGCATCGCGACGCTGGTGGTCATGGCCCCGGCCGATGCCTGCATCGGCGCCGGCACGGTGACCGAGCCGGCGCAGGTGGATGCCGTGGCGCAGGCGGGTGGCCGACTCATCGTGTCTCCGCACTGCGACCCCACCGTGATCGCGCGTGCGCGTGCGCTCGGCCTCTATGCCGTGCCGGGCGTGTTCACCGCCAGCGAAGCGTTCGCCGCGCTGCGCGCCGGTGCGAACGCGCTGAAGATCTTTCCGGCCGAAGCGATGACGCCCGCCGGCCTGCAGGCGCTGAGCACCGTGCTGCCGCCGGGCACGCCGCTGTGGCCGGTGGGCGGCATCACGCCCGAGAGCCTGGCGCTATGGCGGCGCCACGGCGCCAGCGGCTTTGGCATCGGCGGCGCGCTGTTCAAGCCCGAGACGCCGCTGGCGGCGGTGAGCGAACAGGCGCAGGCGTTCGTGCGCGCCTGGTAACGCGCCACGGGTGCAGACCATCGACGGGCACCGTCAATCGAGCAGATCGAGCGTGCGCGCCCGGGCCTCGATCATCTGCACAAGCGCCACCGCGGCCGGCGAAAGGGCGGCGCGGCTGCGCATCGCCAGCAGCAGCCGCCGGCGCACGTCCAGGCCTTCGAGCGGCGTGACCGTCAGGCCCAGCGCGCTTGCGTACATGGATGAGCCCGAGCGAGGAAGGATCGTCAGGCCCAGACCGGCGGCCACCATCCGGCACATGGCGTCGAAGCTGCGGGTCTGGACCCGGATGCGCAGGATGCGCCCGGTGCCCTCGGCCGCGGCGCTGATCTTGCGGGTCAGCGACGCCGTTCGGCTCAGGCTGACGAAGTCGTAGTCGAGCGCCCGTTCGAAGGCCACCGGCGAGGCTTGCGCCAAGGCGTGCCCCGGGGGCGTGATCAGCACCAGATCGTCGATGTCGCAGACGAAGGCCTCCAGGCCTTCCCTGGGCGTGTTCTCGCCGATCACGGCAAGCTCGGCGGTGCCTGACGCGACGGCACGAACGGCGTCCTCGCTCAATGCGTCCTCGAGGTCGATCTTCACCTCCGGATGCTGAGCCGCATAGGCCGCCAGCACGGCCGGCAGGAATCCGCCGAAGGCCGAGGGGTTGGCCCACAAGCGCAGATGCCCTGCAGTGGCCGCGTGGATGTCGTCCACCGCCAGTGCGAGGCGCTCGAGGTTGGCCACCAGCTCGATCGCGTGGCGGTGCAGGGCCTGCCCCTCGGCAGTGGCCGTCACGCCACGTTGGCTCCGTTGCAGCAACGCCTTGCCGCAGTGGTGCTCGAGCTCCGCGATGCGCCGGCTGGCGGCAGCCAGCGAGATGCCGAAGCGCTCCGCCCCGGCGGTCAGGCTGCCCGCGTCGAGCACGGCCACGAACAGGCGCAGTGTGACCAGATCGAATCGGTTCAGGTTGACCACGATGCGGGTTTTCACGAATCAATGCCTTGTCAAGGCTACCTCAACGCAATCGGAACAACCGGTGGGGCGACCCCGAACAAACTTTCGACCTTGCCGTGAAGCCTTCGGAGAACCCTTTGAGCCGCCGCACCTACCGCATCGGGCAAATCGTGCCCAGCTCCAACACAACGATGGAGACCGAGATCCCCGCGGTGCTGCGCGCCCGAGAAGGGATTGAGCCCGAGCGCTTCACCTTCCACTCCAGCCGCATGCGCATGCAGAAGGTGACGAAGGAAGAGCTGGAAGCCATGGACCGCGACTCCGACCGCTGCGCGGTCGAGCTGGCCGACGCCCGCGTCGACGTGCTGGGCTACGCCTGCCTGGTCGCGATCATGAGCATGGGCAAGGGCTACCACCGGGTTTCGGAGGCGCGCCTGCAACAGCGCGCGGCCGACGCCGGCGGCCCGGCGCCGGTGGTGACGAGTGCCGGCGCGCTGGTCGACGGGCTGAAGACGATCGGTGCGAAGAAGGTGTCGATCCTCGCGCCGTACATGAAGCCGCTGACCCAGCTGGTCATCGACTACATCGAGAACGAGGGCATCGAGGTCGTCGACAGCATCTCGCTGGAGATTCCGGACAACCTCGACGTCGGCCGACAGGACCCGCTGGCGCCGATCGAAATCACGAAGAAGCTGAACATCCGCGGCGTCGACGCCGTCGTCGCGTCGGCCTGCGTGCAGATGCCCTCGCTGCCGTCGATCCAGCCCATCGAGGACCGCATCGGGCTGCCCGTCGTGTCGTCGTCGGTCTCGACCACTTTCATGATGCTCAAGAAGCTGGGCCTCAAGACCTGCGCGCCGGGCTTCGGCTCGCTGCTGTCGGGCAAGTACTGAACCTTTCCTGCCAACACCGGAGACAAGACCATGACCTTCACCCGCCGCAACCTCCTCGCCACGGGTCTCGCCGTCGCGCCGTCGCTGCTCCTGCCGTCGCGCTTCGCCTTCGGCGCCGAGCCGCTGAAGATCTCGCACCAGTTCCCCGGCGGTTCGGAAACGGAAGGCGATTTCCGCCACCGCCTCTGCGTCCGCTTGGCGAAGGAACTCGACAAGCGCAGCAACGGCGCGCTGAAGGCCAACGTGTACCCGGGGTCGTCGCTGATGAAGGTCAACGCCCAGTTCAGCGCCGTGCGCAAGGGCGCGCTGGACATGACGCTGATCCCGCTGCCCTACGCCGGCGGCGAGATTCCCGAGTTGAACATCGCGTTGATGCCCGGGCTGGTGACCAGCTACGAGCAGGGCTTCGCCTGGAAGAAGGCCGAGATCGGCAAGGCGTTGACCGACCTGCTCGCCGACAAGGGCGTGATCATCGTCACCTGGATCTGGCAGGCCGGCGGTGCCGCCAGCCGCACTGCGCCCATCATCGCGCCGGAAGACGTCAAGGGCCTGAAGTTCCGCGGCGGCAGCCGCGAGATGGACCTGGTGGCCAAGGCCGCCGGCGCAGCGACGCTGTCGCTGCCGTCGAGCGAGACCTACGCCGCGATGCAGACCGGCGCGGTCGACGTCGTCACCACCTCGGCGACGAGCCTCATCTCGTTCCGCCTGCAGGAGGTGTCCAAGCACCTGACGATCAGCAAGGCCGGCAAGTCGTACTGGTTCATGCTCGAGCCGCTCTTGATGAGCAAGGCGGTGTTCGACAGGCTGCCCAAAGACCAGCAGGCGCTGATCATGACCGTGGGCGCCGAGATGGAGAAGTTCGCCCTCGAAGGCGCACGCGCCGACGACGCCGCCGTGGCCGCCGCCTACGTCAAGGCCGGCGCCAAGGTCTACGACCTCAGCGACGCGGCGCTGGCCAAGTGGGTGGCGCTCGCCCGCACCTCGGCGTGGAAGGACTACGCCGAGAAGAAAGAGGGCAGCGCCAGGCTGCTCAAGCTGGCCGAGAAGGTGTCGGCCTAGGCCGTGGTCGAGGAGGTCTCGCCATGAGCCATGCATTCGATGTCGGCGAA
>VBDL01000280.1 GCA_005884255.1 Betaproteobacteria bacterium
ACAGGAGACATTACTTTGCGCCTTTCTCTTCACTTTGCCCTTATTGCCGGCCTGGCCGGAGCCTTTGCATGCGGCGGCGCGGCCGCGCAGAACTGGCCGACCAAGCCGATCCGCCTGGTCGTCCCGTTCTCGGCCGGGGGCGCCAACGACCTGATGGCGCGCGCCGCGGCCGAAGGCGCCTCCAAGGCTCTGGGCCAGCCGATCGTGGTCGACAACAAGCCCGGCGCCGGCGCGACGCTGGGCGCCGATGTCGTCGCCAAGAGCGCACCCGACGGCTACACCTTCCTGGTGAGCGCGGCCGGCGTGATCTCCAACAGCATGATCAAGAAGAACATGCCCTACAAGGACAGCGACCTGGTGCCGGTGGCCATGATCGGCCTGGCGCCCTCGGTGGTCCTGGTGCCGGCCGACGCGCCGTACAAGGATCTCAAGGAGTTCATCGCCGCCTCCAAGGCCGGGCCGGGCTTCCACTGGGCCACAGCCGGCACCGGCAGCACGCCGCACTTCGTCGAAGGCGTGCTCCAGACGAAGTACGGCGCCAAGCTCGACGTGGTGCCGTACAAGAGCGGCTCGGAGTCAATCACCGCGGTGCTGGGCAAGCAGGTCGAGGCCACGTCGGAGGCGAGCATCGTGGCCTTGCCCTATCTCAAGGGCGGCAAGCTCAAGGCGCTGGCCGATACCTGGACCACGCGCATCTCGGCCTATCCGGAGCTCTCAACCGCGACTGAACAGGGCTTTCCGGAGCTGCGCATTGCGCACTGGGCCGGCGTGCACGCGCCGCACGGCACGCCCGACGCGATTCTCGAGAGGATGAGCGCCGCCGTCGATGCGGCCATGAAGACGCCGGCCATCGCCGAGCGCCTCAAGGGCCTGGGCATCGAACCGGTGGGCGGAACGCGCGCCTCCTTCGTGAAGTTCGTCGATGCCGAGCGCGCCCGCCTGGGCGCGGTGGTCAAGGCCACCGGCATGAAGGACGAATGATGACGACCCCGCACCCCGGCACCCTGCTGCGACAAAGGGTCGAGGCGCGGCGCGGTCTGCTGGTGCCTGGCGCCGCCAACGCGCTGGCCGCGCGCGTGATCGAACAACTGGGCTTCGAGGCCGTCTACCTGAGCGGCGCGGGCCTCACCAATACCTTCTACGGCATGCCGGACCTCGGCTTCGTCCACCTGGGCGACCTGGCGCAGCACACCGCCGCGATGCGCGACGCGGTGTCGCTGCCGATCATCGTCGACGCCGACACCGGCTTCGGCAACGCGCTCAACGTGCAGCACACGGTGCGCACGCTGGAGCGCGCCGGCGCCAACGCGATCCAGCTGGAGGACCAGGTCAGCCCGAAGAAGTGCGGCCACTTCGAGGGCAAGGCCGTGGTGGCGCAGGACGAGATGGTGGGCAAGGTGAAGGCCGCGGTCGATGCGCGCGCGCATGCCGACTTCCTGGTGATCGCGCGCACCGACGCCGCTGCGGCCGAGGGCATCGATGCGGCGATCGCGCGCGCCGCGGCCTACGCGCAGGCGGGGGCCGACATCACTTTCGTCGAGGCGCCCGAGTCGCTCGAGGCGCTGCGCCGCATTGCGCGCGAGCTCGCCTCCCCGCAGGTGGTCAACGTAGTCATCGGCGGCAAGACACCCATGCTGGACGCGGCCGAGTTCGCCGCCATGGGCTTCGGCCTGGTGCTGTATGCCAACGCCGCGTTGCAGGGCGCAGTGCGCGGCATGACGCTGGCGCTGCAGAGCCTGCGCGACAGCGGCCGGCTCGACGAGGCGAGCGGCCTGGTTGCGACTTTTGCCGAGCGTCAGGCGCTGGTACGCAAGGACGAATTCGATGCACTCGAACAGCGCTACGTCTGAGGCCACCACAGGGGCCGCGACACGTACCGTGACCGGCCTGCGTGCCACGGCCACCGGGGCGATCACCGCGATCGACAGCCATGCCCACGTGTTCCGGCGCGGCCTGCCGCTGGCGCCGGTGCGCCGCCACGCGCCCGACTACGACGCGCTGCTGGCCGACTACCTGGCGCTGCTCGATGCCCACGCGGTGTCGCATGCGGTGCTGGTGCAGCCGAGCTTTCTCGGCACCGACAACCGCTTTTTGCTCGACGCGCTGCGCGTCTGCCCGCAGCGCCTGCGCGGCGTCGCGATGGTCGAGCCGACAGCGGGCGAAGACGAGCTGGCGTTGCTGGCTGAAGCGGGCGTCTGCGGCATCCGGCTCAACCTGGTGGGCCTGCCGATCCCCGACTTCGCGCGCGCCGAGTGGCAGGGGCTGTTCGCCCGCGTGCGCGCGCTCGACTGGCACGTGGAGCTACACCGCGAATCGCGCGACCTCGCGTCTGCTGCAGAGCCTGTGCTCGACGCCGGCTGCAAGCTGGTAGTGGACCACTTCGGCCGACCCGAGGTGGCACAAGGCGCCGGCGACGAAGGCTTCGACTGGCTGCTGCGCGCGTCTATCAGTGGGCGCGTGTGGGTCAAGCTGGCTGCCGCCTATCGCAGTTGGCCCGAAGAGCGAGGCACGGCAGCCCGCGAGGCGGCGCAGGCGCTGTTGCAAGCTTTCGGCGCCGGGCGCCTCGTGTGGGGCAGCGACTGGCCCAACACGCAACATCAGGAGGTCGCCGACTACGCGTCAACGCATGCGGCGCTCGCTGACTGGGTACCGGATGCGGCCGAACGCCAACGCATCCTGGTCGACACGCCATCGCGGCTGTTTCACTTCATTTGAGCATTCAAAAAATCGGCGCATGACTCGTTCCCCGCGCGCCTGGCGCGCGCCGCCGCCAGCGCCACGTTGCTGCTCGCAGCGGCGGCCGTGCAGGCGCAGGTCTGGCCGGCCAAGCCGATCCGGCTGGTCGTGACCTATCCGCCGGGCGGCACCGTCGATGCGGTGGCGCGCATCGTCGCGCCCAAGCTCTCGGCCCGGCTCGGCAAGCCGGTGGTGATCGACAACCGTGGCGGCGCCGGCGGCGCCATCGGCGGCGACCTGGTGGCCAAGAGCCCGGCCGACGGCTACACCGTGATGCTCGACGCCTCCAACCATGCGCAGAACCCGGCGCTACGCAGCAAGATGCCCTTCGATACGCTGCGCGACTTCGCGCCGGTGTCGCTGCTGGTCAAGGTGCCCAACATCCTCGTGGTGCACCCGGACGCTTCCATCCGAAGCGTCAAGGATCTGATCGCGCAGGCCAAGGCGCGGCCGGGCGAGGTCAACTATGCGTCGTCGGGCAACGGATCGTCGCCGCACCTCGCGGCCGAGCTGTTCGACTCGATGGCCAAGACGCGCATGACGCACGTCGCCTACAAGGGCGGCGGCCCCGCGCTCACCGACGTCATGGCAGGCCAGGTGCCGGTGTTCTTTGCCAGCCTCGGCTCGGGCCTGCCCTACATCAAGAGCGGCAAGCTGCGCGCAGTGGCGGTGGCCGGAAAGACGCGCTCGCCGGTGTTGCCCGAGGTGCCAACCATCGCGGAATCGGGCTTGCCGGGCTATGAGATGTACGAGTGGAACGCGGTGTTCGTGCCGGCCGGCACACCGGCCGCCGTGATCGACCGGCTGTCGAAGGAGATCGCCGCCACGCTCAAGGACGCCGAGGTTCGCACGCGACTCGAAGTGCTCGGCGCCGAGGTGATCGGCTCCAGCCCGGCCGAGCTCGACACCTTCCGGCGCGCCGAACTCGCCAAGTGGATCCGGCTCGCGAAAGACAACAAACTCCAACTGGATTGAACGCGGACTTGGCCGGACGCAGAAGTCGCAGAGATTTCGCAGAAGACGCCGAAAAAACAAGGAAAATTTGAATGTCTTCTTTTGCGTCCTGTGCGTCCAAGGTTTTTCTCGGCTCCTCATGTCCGCAGTATCGTGGCGAAGGCATCAGCGAAAGTCGGCCGCGAGCGCGCGAGCCACATCGCGGCGAGCTCGAAGGACGGCAGGCCGGTGCCGTCGCGCACATCGGCGTAGCGCACCCCTTCGTGGCGCAGCGCGCGCACCGAGCGCGGCAGCAGCGACCAGCCAAGGCCCGCCGCCACGCAAGCCAGCACGGTCAACGTGCGGTTGGCGTCTTGCACCACTTTCACGTCATGGCCGGCGCGGCGGATCGCGCCCAGCAGCTGCGTGCGCAGCGCGGGGATCTGCTGCTCGGGAAACCAGACCAGGCCCTGCTGTGCGATCTCGGCCAGCGCCACGCAGCCGTCGGCCGCGAGCTTATGCGCGGCCGGAAGCGCGGCCACCATCGGATCCTCGCCCAGCCGCAATTCGTTCACCTTGGCGTTGACCGAGACCGGCGGATGCAGCAGCGCGATGTCGATGCGGCCGCCCTCGAGCGCATCGACCTGTTCGGCGTTGCTCATCTCGCACAACACCACGTCGATCTGTGGGTGCTCGGCGCGCAGGCGGCGCAGCGCGCGCGGCAGCACCTCGTAGATCGCGTGGGTCACGAAGCCTATGGTCAGCCGGCCGGCACGCCCGGCACCCATGGCACGCGCGCGCTCGGTCGCAGCGTCGCCGTGCGCGAGGCTGGCGCGCAGGTCGTCGATGATCGCAAGGCCGGCCTGGGTCAGCGCTGCACCGCGGCGCGTGCGCGCGAAGAGCTTGGCGCCGATCTCACGCTCCAGCCGGTTCAGCGTCTGCGTGAGTGCCGGCTGCGCGAGGCCGAGTCGTTCGGCCGCGCGCGTGAGGCTGCCGGCCTCGGCGATTGCTACGACGCAGCGCATCTGTCTGGTGTCCATGCGGGCATATTAACAAGACAGGTGCATCAATATTTGATGAAAAGCAGCAGCCATTCGTTCTGGACGGAGAAGCCCTCTTGATTGGTTAGCTTTCCAACGACCGCTCTAACTCAGCCTGTTTCAGGCAATCGAATTACCGCTTTGGGCCCAAAGCTGCTGTTCACTGGGCCGCGACGAATGTCGACAGTGCAGCGAAAACGGTCCGTCGCCGCATACCCTGGATTTGAATCGGTTACTCCAGACCGGTCATTGCCACCGCTGTCCCATTGCGGTCATTCATCGGGTGCGTTCAATCGGGAGTCCAGGGTCATGACCTATAGAATGTCCTTTTTTATTAACGTAACTCCTCCTGCCCATCTCCCGTGCAACCTCTCCGGCCAATTGACCCCGTCATTACATTTCGCAACAGCCAGGGCGATGCCGTGCGCGGCACATTGACCAACGTTCAGCGTCGATCGCTGGTAATGGAGATCTACAATCCCTATTCCATCGTCCAGATCAGCGAGGTACTCAGCGAATTGACCATACGCTCCGGCGACAAGAGTATCTACCAAGGCAAGGCTGTGGTGGTTACCCTGATCAACACCGGCCTCATGGCGCTGGTGTCGGTAACCTTGATCGACGAGTGGGACGACCTGAACGCCATTCGCGGTGACCTAACGCAGGTGGGCGCTGAATCCCAGCGGTTTGTAGAGGACTGGGACACGCGCTTTCGTATCAGCCCTAGCTACCAAGTGATGATCAGCGAGTTTCGTGCCTTCCTGGCGGAAACCTCGCGCTGGGCCGACCAAGCCGACATGTCCACGGCTCTGCCGCGTGAACCGGACGGGCGCATCCGCGCCGATATCTTCGGCGAACTGGCCGCGCCCTTAATGCGCAAGGGCAAGGATTACTTGGTCTGGCTCGAAGATGAGGCGGCATCCATACAGAGCGAACAGGCCGTGGCCCACCGTAACTTCGCGCAGACAGCGTTGCACCCGCTGTTGCTGCGCGCGCCCTTTGTCTACCGCACCTTTGCCAAGCCGATGGGGTACGCGGGCGACTACGAGATGGTCAATCAGATCCTGGCCGACCCGCGCCAAGGCAACAGCACCTACTTCCAAATCATCAACGCCTTCTTTCTGAAGGCGGCGGTTGCGCAAGCTCACCGCAACCGCATCAACATCCTGGTCGACTACCTCAGTCGCGCAGCCGAAGTGGCGCGCAAGGAAAGTCGCCAGGTGCGCATCCTGAACGTGGGCTGTGGGCCCGCCGTCGAAATTCAGCGCTTCATCGAGCAGGACCCGCATCCGTCGAGCCTGGCCTTCACGCTGGTGGACTTCAGTGAGCCGACGCTGGACTACACGCGCTCGTGCATTGCCGAGGTCAGCCAGCGCACCGGTAAAAAAGCAGACGTGGAATTCGTCAACGACTCGGTGCACCATCTGCTCAAGCGCGCCACCCGGCGCGAGGACAGCCTGGACAACAGCGTATTTGACTTTGTCTATTGCGCGGGCCTGTTCGACTACCTTTCCGACAAGGTCTGCTCTCGCCTGCTGCAGTACTTCGTTGCCCGCACCCGGCCTGGCGGATCGGTGATGGTGACCAACGTCCACGCCAGCAACCCGCAGAAGTGCGTGATGGAACATCTGCTGGAGTGGCACCTGATCTACCGCGATGAGGCCGGGCTTGAGGCCGTGTTGCCCGAGCCGCGCCAGGATACCAAGCTCTTTACCGACGAGACAGGCGTCAACGTCTTTGCCGAGTTCCGAGTGCCGGAATCTGCATAAATCGGCCCGACGGCATGCCTGCGCCTACGCTTTCGCCCTACCACCAGGAGCTCAGCGAATTCCGACTGGCCTATAGCAAGGCCGGATCTATCGTCTCCATCGTGCTTGTGCTGATGGGCGTCGGGCTAGATTATTCGCTTTACCGTTCGCACTTCGACATGCTGAGAGAGGCGCGCGTGCTGACGGCGGTGCTCACGCTCACCATCCTCTGGGTCATGCATTCTTCCTTCGGTCTACGCTGGGTCAGGCCGCTGACGCTGCTGTGGCTTGCGTTGCCGCAAGTGATGATCGCTTGGATGATCTGGGTCACAGACGGCACAGACTCGATCTACTTTGTGGGGCTGCACTTGGCGCTGTACGCCACAGGCATCATTTTACCTATCGCTTTTTTCGAAAACTTGTCCTTTGGCCTGTTCACCTACCTACTTTATTTCCTCGCCTGCTATTTCCACCCAAACGGCCTGCAGGACTTCAACCGCTTCGCCGGCGTGTCGCTATTCATCCTGTTCTCGGCGACGGTCAGTTCGTTCTGCACTTACTTCAACGAGCGTGGCCGTATGAGGCTGTTCTCCCTGCA
>VBDL01000281.1:0-3824 GCA_005884255.1 Betaproteobacteria bacterium
GCCCTCGGTCTTGACGGCACGCTCGAGCTCCTGCTGGCAAGCCAAGCGCGACGCGTGTTCCTTGGGCAGGAAGATCATGCCGACGCCGTACTCGCCGGGCGGCGGCAGCTCCACGCCCTGCGCGGCCATCTCGGCGCGGTAGTACTCGTCCGGGATCTGGATCAGGATGCCGGCGCCATCGCCCATCAGCTTGTCGGCGCCCACCGCGCCGCGGTGGTCGAGGTTCTCGAGGATCTTCAGCCCCTGCTCGACGATGCTGTGCGCCTTCTGCCCCTTGATGTGGGCGACGAAGCCGACGCCGCAGGCGTCATGCTCGTTCGCCGGGTCGTAAAGGCCTTGCTGGCTCAGCGCTTCGATTTCTTCAGGGGACGCGGCCCCCTTGGCGGCCTGGGACATGGCGCGCTCCTCGTCGTGACTAGGGATAACGCGAGGGTAATGGAGCGTTCGGCAAACGACAAGCGGTAATTAATAGGGTCAGCTTCCTTTTAATTAATCACTTGCTCCCTCGTCATTTAATTGGGGACACATTTAGGACCCTGGCTGCACCGGCCGGCCCTGTTTACGCGGTCGCCCGCGCGATCGCGGGCTGGCGCGCCGGCCCGCCTCCTCACTGACGCGCTGCAGGAACTCGGCAGAACCGAGGCCCCAGCCCTTCAATGCGCTGGAAGTGAGCAACTGCACCACATCGCTCGGCAGCGGTTGCTCCGACAGCGCCTTGTAAGCGGATTGCCGATCGAACGGCGTATTGCCGAGCGACCAGAACAGGGCATGGTCCGTCAGCAGCGGATCGCTGCGCTGCCCCGCATGGTGCGCATGGCTGGACCACTCATAGTCGGCCGCGTGGAGGGCCAGGCCGCTGCGCACAGGATTGCTCTCGATGTAGCGCATGCACGTTAGAAAGTAGCGCTCACTCTCGATGACTGCCCCGCGGAATCTTCCTTCCCATAACGTTCCAGTGCGGGCGTGCCGGCGGTTGAAAGCGCTCACGTAGCGCCGACCCAGCGCCTGCATCATTCGGCTCAAGCCTTCCGCGCTGGCCGGCGTGGCCAGCAGATGCACGTGGTTGTCCATCAGCACGTAGGCATGCACGGCCACTCGATGGGCGGAAGCGGCGTCGCGCAACGCGCTCAGATAGGCGCGGCGATCCTCGTCATCCACGAAGATGGCTTGGCCATTGTTGCCGCGCTGGATGAGGTGATGGGCTTGGCCGGCGATGGCGAGGCGGGCGAGGCGAGCCATGAGTGGTCGGAGTGATCTGGCCCCATTATCAATCGAACAGATGCCGGCCGGTCAGGCGAGCATGTTCGCGGATGGCAAAACGGTCGGTCATGCCGGCGATGTAGTCGGCCACGGCACGATGCCGGTTCGCGGCTTCCGCGAAGCCTTCGGACATCTGCCCCGGCTCGTCGAGGTAGGCGGCGAAGAGTTCCTGCACCACCTGCCTGGCCCGGTCGGTGGTGTCCATCACCTGCGGGTGGCGATACAGCTGCGAGAAGAGGAAGCGCTTGAGCTGCGTGCTCTCTTCACGCATGGGCGGCGTGAAGCGCACCAGTGTCTGTGCACGGCGCACGGCGTCGGCGCTGTCCGGCTTTGCCGCGGCGAGCGCCGCACCCGTTGCCGCGATCACGTCGTAGACCTGCTGCGACAGCATGCGCCGCAGGCTTTCGAACAACAGGCGCCGGTCACGCCGCGCGACCAGTTCCGGATGTTCGCGCAGCGCCTCGTCGCGAAAGCGCGTGAACAGCGGCACCGCCTCCAGCTGCTGCAGGGTCAGCAGCCCCGAGCGCACGCCATCGTCGATGTCGTGCGCGTTGTAGGCGATCTCGTCGGCCAGGTTGCAGAGCTGCGCTTCCAGGCTGGGCTGCGTGCCATCGAGAAAGCGCCGCGCCACGCCGCCGGGCTCGACGGCCTCCAGCGCCTCGGCATTGCGCCGCGAGCAGTGCTTGAGAATGCCTTCGCGCGTCTCGAAGCTGAGGTTCAGGCCGTCGAAGGCGGCGTAGCGCTCCTCCAGCGTGTCGACGACGCGCAGAGTCTGCAGGTTGTGCTCGAACCCGCCATGCTCGCGCATGCACTCGTGAAGCGCGTCTTGCCCGGCATGGCCGAAGGGCGTGTGCCCCAGGTCGTGCGCCAGCGCGATGGCTTCGACCAGATCTTCGTTGAGCCGCAGCGAGCGCGCGATCGAGCGGCCGAGCTGCGCCACCTCCAGCGAGTGCGTCAGCCGCGTGCGAAAGAGATCGCCCTCGTGGTTGAGGAAGACTTGCGTCTTGTAGACCAGCCGGCGGAACGCCGTGCTGTGCACGATGCGATCGCGATCGCGCTGGTACTCGCTGCGCGTGGGCGCCGGACTTTCGGCGAAACGCCTGCCGCGCGTGCGCGCGGGGTCGCAGGCGTAAGGCGCGAGCGTGGACACCGCTTCAGCGCGTGCAGGCGTCGAGCACGTCGCGCACCACTGCATCGGGCGCGGGGCGCATCGTGGCGTTGCCGAGCGACTCGATGACGACGAAGCGCATCTCGCCGCCTTCGGCCTTCTTGTCCACCCGCATCAGCTCGAGGTAGCGTTCCGCACCGAGCCGCGGGCCGACGGTAGGCAGGCCGGCGCGCGCGATGAGTTGACGCAGTCGCTCAAGGAACTCGGCGGGCATCAGGCCGAGCCGCACCGAGAGATCGGCCGCCATCACCATGCCGCAGCCCACCGCCTCGCCGTGCAGCCATTCGCCATAGCCCAGGCCCGCCTCGATCGCATGGCCGAAGGTATGGCCGAAGTTGAGGATGGCGCGCAGCCCGCTTTCGCGCTCGTCCTGGCCGACGACGGCGGCCTTGATCTCGCACGAGCGCTTGACCGCGTGCGCCAGCGCCGCCTTGTCGCGCGCCATCAGCGCACCGATGTTCTGTTCGATCCAGTCGAGAAAGGCCGGGTCGGCGATCGGGCCGTACTTGATCACCTCGGCCAGGCCGGCGGACAGCTCGCGCGGCGGCAGGCTGTCCAGCGTGTCGAGATCGCACACCACGCGCTGCGGCTGGTAGAACGCGCCGATCATGTTCTTGCCGCGCGGATGGTTGATCGCCGTCTTGCCACCGACCGACGAGTCCACCTGTGCCAGAAGCGTGGTCGGCACCTGCACGAAGGGCACGCCGCGCATGTAGCAGGCGGCGGCAAAGCCGGTCATGTCTCCCACGACACCGCCGCCGAGCGCGAACAGCACCGTCTTGCGATCGCAGCCTTCGGCGAGCAGGCGATCGAAGATGAGATTCAGCGAGTTCCAGTCCTTATGCGCCTCGCCATCGGGCAACTCGATGACGAGCCGGCGCGCGTAGTGCGGCGCGAGCGCCTGCTGCAGGCGTTGCGCATACAGGGGGGCCACCGTGTCGTTGGTGACGATGACCGCGCAGGCCGCGCGCGGCAGGTCGCGCCACGGCGCCTGCGCGTCGAGCAGCCCCTGCCCGATCAGGATGTCGTAACTGCGCTCGCCCAGGTCAATCGATACCGTCTCACTCATGCCCGCCAGTGTACGGGCGGGGCGGCACGACCGACGACGGCACCTGGGCCGGGTCGACGACGCCGGCGAGTTCCAGTTGCATCAGGATCATGTTCACCAGCGTCGGCACCGAGGGGCGGCCAGTCTCGATAATGAAGTGCGCGCAGCGGCGGTACAGCGGGTCGCGCTCCTGGTACAGCTCGCGCAGCTTGCGCAGCGGATCCTTCACCTGCAGCAGCGGGCGCTGCGTGTCGTGGCGCAGGCGCCGGAACAGTTCTTCGGGCGTCGAACGCAAGTAGATGACGGTCGTGCGCTCGTGAAGCGCGCGGCGGTTCGGCTCGCGCAGCA
>VBDL01000281.1:3916-4326 GCA_005884255.1 Betaproteobacteria bacterium
GCAGGCCCAGTGTGCGGGCCAGATGGCGGCCGACGGTGGATTTGCCACCGCCGGGCATGCCAATGAGCGCTAGAGGCTGCACTTCATGTCAATTCGCAACAAAGCAACTCGGCCTCTCGCCAAAGGGGCTGATCAGGCCAGCCGGCGGGCCGCCAGCCTTTGAGAAATCGGACTTCATTCCGACGACCCAGAAGATCGATTGGTTGCTCGATTCCGTTCCGGCAACCGTCGCCGTCGCCTTGAGGATGACTTCCACCCACGACGCATACGACTCGGCATATTTGATGTCGACGAACGCAAAACCGCCGGAGTCCGTCGTCACCGTTGTCACGTTCTGGCCGCTCGTGAATGTGATCACGTTGCCCGGCTCAAGTTTCCCGCTGGAATTGACGTCCTTCGTGCCTGTGAGG
>VBDL01000262.1 GCA_005884255.1 Betaproteobacteria bacterium
TGCTCGTGCTCGAGGCGATGAAGATGGAGCACACGATCCACGCGCCGCGCAAGGGCGTGGTCAAGGCCTTCCGCTTCGCGCCGGGCGACCAGGTGAGCGACGGCGCCGACCTCGTCGAGCTGGAAGAAGCCTCATGAGCCCCGCCCGGCCGCCCGAAGGGGCTCATTCCCGCTCGGCGGGATCGGCCGCAGGCCGTAGGGTGCACCAATGACCCCGGTGCGCATCGTCGAGGTCGGCCCGCGCGACGGCTTGCAGAACGAGAAGCAGATCGTCCCGACCGACACCAAGCTCGAACTGATCGCTCGCCTGGCCGATGCCGGCCTGCGCGACATCGAAGCCACCTCGTTCGTCTCGCCGAAGCGGGTGCCGCAGATGGCCGATCACGCGCAGCTGATGCGGCGGCTGCCGCGGCGCGACGGCGTGAGCTACCCGGTGCTCACGCCCAACCTGCAGGGCTTCGAGGCGGCGCTGCAGGCGGGGGCCCGAGAGGTGGCGGTGTTCGCGTCCGCCTCGGAGGCCTTTTCGCAGCGCAACATCAACTGCTCCGTCGCGGAGTCCATCGAGCGCTTCGAGCCGCTCATGGCCGCCGCGCAGTGCGCGGGCGTGCGCGTGCGTGGCTATGTGTCCTGCGTGGTGGGCTGCCCTTACGAAGGCAACGTGGCTGCGCAGCGCGTGGCCGACGTGGCGGCGCGCCTGGCGGACATCGGCTGCCACGAAATATCGCTCGGCGACACCATCGGCGTGGGCACGCCGGGCTCGGTGCTGCGCATGCTGGAAGCCGTGAGCGCTCGCATGAGCGTCGACCGGCTGGCCGGCCACTTCCATGACACCTATGGCATGGCGGTCGCCAATGTGCATGCCGCCTACGCCTTCGGCCTGCGCGTGTTCGACAGCTCGGTGAGCGGACTCGGTGGCTGCCCGTATGCGCAGGGGGCGTCGGGCAATGTGGCCACCGAAGACCTCGTCCATCTGCTGAACGGTCTCGGCGTGGACACCGGCGTCGACCTCGACCGGTTGATCGACTGCTCCGCCTGGATCAGTTCCGTCCTGGGGCGCGAACCGTTCTCGCGCGTGGCGCGCGCGGTGATTGCGAAGCGAGCTTCGTCATGATCACCCTCTACCACTGCATGAGTGCGCGTTCCTTCCGTCCCCTGTGGATGCTGGAGGAGCTGGGCCTGCCCTACGAACTGGTGATGCTGCCGTTTCCACCCCGCGTGGCGGCGCGCTCGTACCTCGACCTCAACCCGTTGGGGACGATTCCGCTGATGATCGATGGCCGCACTCGCATGACCGAGTCGGCAGCGATCTGCCAGTACCTTTGCGCGCTGAGCGCGCCGACGCTGCTGCAGGTCGAGCCCGGCGAAGAGGACCACGGCGCGTACCTCGACTACCTCCACTTCGGCGAGGCCACGCTCACGTTTCCGCAGACGCTCGTGCTGCGCTACTCGCGCTTCGAACCCGAGCATCGGCGACAGCCGACAGTGGCCGACGACTATGCCAAGTGGTTCCTGGCCAGGCTGCGCACGCTGGAGCCGGTGCTGGCCGAGCAGGCGCATCTGTGCGGCGCTCGCTTCACGGCCGCGGATGTCTCGGTCGGCTACGCGCTGATGCTGGCGCAACACCTTGAGCTCGCATCCCGGTTCACTCCCGCGGTGAAGGCCTACTGGGAGCGCCTGCAGCAGCGAGACGCCTACATTCGCGCCCTGCGATCGCAAGAGGTGGCGGCACTGGCGCAAGGCGTGTCGACTGTCGCGGCGCCGGACTCAATACCGGACCCTCACGCCGATGCTGATCGATCACCTGAACCGACGACTGCGTGAGCGCGACGCGCAATCGCTGCGCCGCAGGCGGCGCATCGCCGAAGCGGCCTGCGGGCCGCATCAGCGCGTGGCGGCCGACGGCCGGCCCGCGAGCGAGGCGCGCGAGGTGCTCGCCTTCTGCAGCAACGACTACCTCGGCCTGGCCAGCCATCCGGCCTTGATCGAGGCGCTCGCCGAAGGCGCGCGTCTGTACGGCGCCGGCAGCGGCGCCTCGCATCTCATCAGCGGCCATTCGCGCGCGCATGCCGCGCTCGAGGACGAGCTGGCGAAGTGGATGGCGCCCAGCATTCCCGGCGCCGAGGTGTTGAGCTTCAGCACCGGCTACATGGCCAACCTGGCGCTCTTGACCGCGCTCGGCGATGCCGATGCGACGATCTTCGCCGACAAGCTCAATCACGCCTCGCTGGTCGACGGCGCGCTGCTCGCGAAGGCCGAGCTGCATCGCTACGCGCACCGCAACCTGCAAGTGCTGGAGCGTCAGCTGCAGGCCTGCACGACGCCGATCCGCCTGATCGTCAGCGATGCGGTGTTCAGCATGGACGGCGACGTCGCGGAGCTGGACAAGTTGCTCGCGTTGGCCGAGCGCTTCGATGCATGGCTGATCGTCGACGATGCGCATGGCTTCGGCGTGCTCGGTGCGCAAGGCCGCGGCACACTCGCGCATTACGGTCTATGCAGCGAGCGGCTCATCGTGATGGGCACGCTCGGCAAGGCGGCCGGCCTCGCCGGCGCCTTCGTCGCCGCGCATCCGGTGATCATCGACTGGCTGCTGCAGGCCGCGCGTGCCTACATCTACACGACGGCCGCGCCGCCGGCGATAGCTCATGCGCTGCGCGCGAGCCTGGCGCTGATTGGTGGCGAGGAGGGCGAGGCGAGGCGCCGGCATCTCAAGTCGCTGATCGCCGCACTGCGCGCGCAGCTCGGCGCGCTGATCGCCGAGCATCCGCGGCTCGGCTGGCGGCTCGCCGAGTCGAGCACCGCGATCCAGCCGCTGATCGTCGGCGACAACGCCGCGGCGCTGGCCGTCGCCGCTGCCCTCGATGCGCAGGGGCTGTGGGTGCCGGCGATCCGACCGCCCACCGTGCCCGTCGGCACCGCGCGCTTGCGCATCACGCTCAGCGCGGCGCACACCGAGGCCGACGTGCAGCGGCTGGTGCAGGCGCTGCGCTGCGCGGCGCGCGAGCTGTCGTGCCATCCGACATCCATCCTGCTTTGAGGCTTCCTGACCATGACGACAGTCACCGTCCCTCTGTCCAGCTTGCGGACCCACGCGGCGTCGCGCCCCAACGATGCGGCTCGATGGCGCGTCGCCGAGATCGAGGCGCTGTACGCGCTGCCCTTCATGGACCTGCTGTTTCGAGCGCAGCAGGTGCATCGCGAGCACTTCGATGCCAACGAGGTGCAGTTGTCCACGCTGCTGTCGATCAAGACGGGCGGTTGCGCGGAGGACTGCGGCTACTGCCCGCAGTCCGCGCATTTCGACACCGGCGTCGAAGCGAGCAAGCTGATGAAGGTCGCCGAGGTGCTCGAGGCTGCAGCCGCGGCCAAGGCACAAGGCGCGACGCGCTTTTGCATGGGCGCGGCCTGGCGCAGTCCAAAGGAGCGCGACATGGCGCGGGTCAGCGAGATGGTGCGCGAGGTCAAGGCGCTCGGCCTCGAGACTTGCATGACGCTGGGCATGCTCGACGGGGGCCAGGCACGTTCGCTGAAGGATGCGGGCCTCGACTACTACAACCACAACCTCGACACCGCGCCAGAGTTCTACGGCCGGATCATCAGCACGCGCACCTACCAGGACCGGCTCGATACGCTGGCGCACGTGCGCGATGCCGGCATCCACGTGTGCTGCGGCGGCATTGTCGGGTTGGGCGAAGGGCGTGCACAGCGTGCCGGGCTGCTCGCCCAACTGGCGAACCTCGACCCGTATCCCGAGTCGGTGCCGATCAACAATCTCGTGCAGGTCGAGGGAACGCCGCTGGCAGGCACTGAGCCGCTCGATCCCTTCGAGTTCGTGCGCACGATTGCGGTGGCACGCATCACGATGCCGCATGCGATGGTGCGCCTTTCGGCCGGCCGCGAGCAGATGGACGAGGCGCTGCAGGCGCTGTGCTTCCTCGCCGGCACCAACTCGATCTTCTACGGTGACAAGCTGCTGACGACAGCCAATCCGCAAGCACAGCGCGATCGGGCGCTGTTCGAGCGGCTGGGCCTGCGCGCGCGGGGCGAGGCGGCGCGGTGAGTGCCGTGCTCGCGTCGTTCGGCACTGCGGGCTCGCCGCTAGGGCGCCGCCTGGTCGATGAAGACTTCCTCGACGACCCGTACCCGACGTACCAGGCATTGCGCGAGGCCGGACCGATCCACTGGAGCGATGAGTTCTTCGGTGGCGCATGGCTGCTGACCCGGCACGACGACGTGGAGATGATGCTGCGCGACGCGCGCTTTTCGGCGCGACGCACGGGTGGCTGGGTGATGGGCACGGGCGACGGTGCTCGCGCCGAATTGAAGGGATTTCAGAGCCTGTATG
>VBDL01000263.1:0-3868 GCA_005884255.1 Betaproteobacteria bacterium
GCCGTCGCGCTCGAAGGGCTCGATCATCGTGAGGATGCCGCCGACATCATCGGAACTTGCCTCGCGCAGGCTTTCGAGCTTTTCGTCGACCACCATGGTGCCGATGCCGTCGTGCGTGAACACCTCCTGCAGGATCGCGCCATCGACCGCGAAGGACAGGATGTGCGAGCGCTCCACGCCGCCTTCGCAGGCCCTCACGCAGTGCTGCAGGTAGAACGCCGGGTCGGTGGGCTGCTTGGCCTCGGGCAGGCGCGCGAGCAGGCGCTTGGCGTCGACCAGCGCGAGCTCGGTGTCGATCGGGCTCTCCGGGTCATCGTGGTTCTCGCGGATGCCCGGCACCTCGCTGATGAACAGCAGCTTGTCGGCCTGCAGCGCCATCGCGGTGGCGGTCGCCACGTCCTCCATCGTCAGGTTGAAGGCCTCGCCAGTGGGCGAGAAGCCGAACGGCGACAGCAGCACCAGCGCACCGATGTCGATGGCACGGCGGATGGTCGCGGAATCGACGCGGCGCACGTAGCCGCTGTGCATGAAGTCGACGCCGTCGACGATGCCCACCGGGCGCGCCGTGAGAAAGTTGCCCGACACCACGCGCACCGTCGCGTTGGCCATCGGCGTGTTCGGCAGCCCTTGCGAGAACGCAGCCTCGATCTCGAAGCGCAGCTGGCCCGCGGCCTCTTGCGCGCAGTCGAGCGCCACCTCGTCGGTGATGCGCATGCCGTGCGCATAGCGCGAGGTCTGGCCCTTGGCCTTGAGCTGCTCGTTGACCTGCGGTCGGAAGCCATGCACCAGCACCAGCTTGATGCCGATGGCGTGCAGGATCGCCAGGTCCTGCACGAAGTTGTTCAGCTTGCCCGCGGCGATCAACTCACCGGCCATGCCGATCACGAAGGTCTTGCCGTGATAGGCGTGGATGTGCGGGGCGACCGCACGGAACCAGGGGACGAAGGTGTGGGGGAAGACGACGCTCATCGTGGGTGAACATTGTGCCGTGAGATGACAGCCCCATCGGGAAGCGCGGGGATAATCCCGCGCCTCATGAAGCCGTCTGCCCCGCGCCCGCGCGCGGCCACCCCCGTTCCGCCGATCACCTTTCCCGAATCGCTGCCCGTGTCCGGCCGGCGCGACGAGATCGCGCGTGTGCTGGCCGAGCACCAGGTCATCGTCGTGTGCGGCGAGACGGGCTCCGGCAAGACCACTCAGCTACCGAAGATCGCGCTGTCGCTCGGCCGCGGCCTCGGTGCCGGCGGCAAGGGGCTGATCGGCCACACGCAGCCGCGGCGCATTGCCGCGTCCAGCGTGGCCAAGCGCATCGCCGACGAGCTGAACTCGCCGCTCGGCGAAGTCGTCGGCTACAAGGTGCGCTTCCACGATCGCCTGCAGCCGGGCGCCTCGGTCAAGCTGATGACCGACGGCATCCTGCTCGCCGAAACGCAGACCGACCCGCTGCTGAAGGCCTATGACACGCTGATCATCGACGAGGCGCACGAGCGCTCGCTGAACATCGACTTCCTGCTCGGCTACCTGCGCGAAGTGCTGGCGCGGCGGCCGGACCTGAAGGTGATCGTCACGTCGGCCACCATCGACGCCGAGCGCTTCGCGCAGCACTTCGCCTCGGCCAAAGGCCCGGCGCCGGTGATCATGGTGTCCGGGCGCCTGTACCCGGTGGAGCAGCGCTGGCGTCCGTTCGAGGACAGCCGCGACTACGGCCTCGAAGATGCCATCGCCGACGCCGTCGACGAATTGTGGCGTGAAGGCTCGGGCGACGTGCTCGTCTTCCTGCCCGGCGAGCGCGAGATCCGCGAGGCGGCGGAACACCTGCGCAAGCATCATCCGCCAGGCGTCGAAATCCTGCCGCTGTTCGCGCGCCTGAGCCAGCAGGAGCAGGACCGCGTGTTCGAGCCGCACAGCGCGCCGCGCATCGTGCTGGCCACCAACGTCGCCGAGACCTCATTGACGGTGCCCGGCATCCGCTACGTCGTCGATGCGGGCCTGGCGCGCGTCAAGCGCTACAGCTACCGCAACAAGGTCGAGCAGCTGCAGATCGAGCCGGTGAGTCAGGCGGCGGCGAATCAGCGCGCCGGCCGCTGCGGCCGCGTGTCCAACGGCATCTGCATTCGCCTGTACGACGAGGCCGACTACACCGGCCGCCCGCGCTTCACCGACCCGGAGATCCTGCGTTCGTCGCTGGCCGGCGTGATCCTGCGCATGAAGGGCCTGCACCTCGGCACGGTGGAGGATTTTCCTTTCCTCGAGCCGCCGCCGAAGAAGGCGGTCGCCGACGGTTATGCGCTGCTCGCCGAGCTCAATGCGGTGGACGAGCGCAACGAGCTCACGCCCACCGGCGCCGCACTGGCCAAGCTGCCGCTCGACCCGCGCATCGGCCGCATGATCCTCGAGGCGCGCGAGCGGCAATCGCTTGCCGAGGTGCTGGTCATCGCGTCGGCCCTGAGCGGCCAGGACGTGCGCGACCGGCCGCTGGAGCAGCAGCATGCCGCCGATGAGCGCCACCGCAAGTTCGACGACGAGAAGTCCGAGTTCATCGGCTACCTGAAGCTGTGGAAGTGGCTGGAGGAGTCAAAGGGCGGCCACGGTGACCACAAGCTCAGCAATCGCAAGCACGAGCAGCTGCTGCGCGAGAACTTCGTGAGCCCGCGGCGTGTGCGCGAATGGCGCGACATCCATTCGCAGCTGCACACGGTGGTGGCCGAACAGGGCTGGAAGCTCAACGGCTCGCCTGCCACCTACGAGCAGGTGCACATGGCGATGCTCGCCGGCCTGCTCGGCAACATCGGCCTGAAAGCCGACGATGACGACTGGTACCTCGGCGCGCGCGGCATCAAGTTCTGGCGTCATCCCGGCGCGCATCTGAGCAAGAAGCCGGGCCGCTGGATCGTCGCGGCCGAACTGGTGGAGACCACGCGGCTGTTCGGCCGCGGCATCGCGGCGATCGAGCCGCAGTGGATCGAGCGCCTCGCCGGCCACCTGCTGAAGACGCAGCTGATGGAGCCGCACTGGGAGAAGAAGGCCGCCGAGGTGGTGGCGCTGGAGCGCGCGACGCTCTACGGAATCGTCATCTACAACAACCGGCGCGTGAATTTCGGCAACGTGGATGCGGCGGCCGCACGCGAGATCTTCATCCGCGAGGCGCTGGTCGCCGGCGAATGGGAGACCAAGCTGCCTTTCCTCGCGCACAACCAGAAGCTGATCCACCAAGTGCAGGAGCTGGAGCACAAGTCGCGCCGGCAGGACGTGCTGGTCGACGACGAGCTGATCCACGCCTTCTACGACCAGCAGCTGCCCAAGGATGTTTGCTCCGGCTTCAGCTTCGAACGCTGGTACCGCGAAGAGATCAAGAGGCAGCCGAAGCTGCTGCAGCTCACGCGCGAAGAGCTGATGCGCCACGAGGCGGCCGGCATCACCACCGCCGCATTCCCGAAGGCGATACGCCTGGGCGGCGTCGACTGCACCGCGAGCTATCTGCACGAGCCCGGCGACGCGAAGGACGGCGTGACCGTCACCGTGCCGATCTACGCGCTGAACCAGGTGAGCGACGAGCGATGCGAATGGCTGGTGCCCGGCATGCTGAAGGACAAGGTGCTGGCGCTCGTGAAGAGCCTGCACCAGAAGCCGCGCGCGCGGCTGGTGCCGCTGCCCGACTACGCGGCCGAGTTCGTCGAGCTCACGCCGTTTGCGCAAGGCGGCCTGCTCGATGCGTTGCTGAAGGCGGTGCGAGAGCGCACGCAGCTCGCGGTGCAGCGCAACGACTTCAAGCTCGAGACGCTGTCGCCGCACCTGTTCATGAACTTCCGCATCGTCGACGAGCATGGCCGGCAGCTCGGCATGGGGCGCAATCTGGCCGCGTTGAAGG
>VBDL01000263.1:3909-4882 GCA_005884255.1 Betaproteobacteria bacterium
GCGTGCGGTGGCGTTGCGTGCCGAGGCGCCCACAGCGCCGGCTGCGCCACAGAAGTACACGGCCTGGACGTTCGGCGAACTGCCCGAGCTGATGGAAGTCAAGAGCATGGTGGGCTTCCCGGCTTTGATCGACAAGGGCGCGCACGTCGAGATCGAGGTGTTCGACGAGCCCGACGTCGCTGCCGCCAAGCATCGCGCCGGCTTGCGGCGATTGGTCGCATTGCAGATCAAGGAGCCGCTGAAGTACCTGGAGAAGAACATCCCGGATCTGCAGCGCATGGCGGTCGCCTTCATGCCGCTGGGCACACTGGAAGAGCTGCGCGAGCAGATCATCGACGTCGCGCTCGATCGCGCCTTCCTCGCCGAGCCGCTGCCCAACGACGAGACGAGCTTCAAGGCGCGCATCGACGAAGGCCGCACGCGGCTGAACCTGATCGCGCAGGAGGTGGCGCGCCTGGTCGGCGTCGTGCTGCTGGAATTCGCGACCGCCACGCGCAAGCTCAAGGACAGCAATATGCGCAATTGCAGCATCTGCCGCGCTACCTGAAGGCCATCACGCTGCGGCTGGACAAGTTGCGCGCTGACCCCTCACGCGACGCGCAGCGCCTGGCCGAGCTGCGCCCGCTGGAGCAGCGCTACCTGAGGCGATTGAACGAGCTGAAGGGCGCGAACGACGCGCGCCTCGATGAATACCGCTGGCTGCTGGAGGAGCTGCGTGTGAGCTTCTTCGCGCAGGAGCTGCGCACGCCGCAGCCGGTGAGCGTCAAGCGGCTGGACAAGGCCTGGAGTCAGTTGACCAGCTGAAGCAGCCGGTCCAGCCCGCCCTCGTTGATCTGCGCCATCGCCTGTTCGCGCACCTTGGGCTTCGCGTGATAGGCCACGGACAGCCCGGCCTCGCCCATCATTGGCAGGTCGTTGGCGCCATCGCCGATCGCGATGGCCTGCTTCGGCGAGATGCTCAAGCGCGCGCAGG
>VBDL01000264.1 GCA_005884255.1 Betaproteobacteria bacterium
TCCAGTCGCCGTGGCGCCAGACACCCGGGTACATGTCGAAGTAGCTGTCGTGGTAGCGACGGTTGTCCGCATCGCCCCAGAAGTACAGCGGCATCGACGGCATCGGCTTCGTGCAGACGAGCTCGCCTACTTCATCCATCAAGGGCTGGCCGGCGTCGTTCCACGCCTCGACGGCGGCGCCGAGGCATCGGCATTGCATCTCGCCCTTGACCACCGGCAAGGTGGCCATGCCGGCGACGAAGGCCCCGGCGAAGTCGGTTCCGCCGGAGATCGGGTCGAGCCAGATGTCGCGGCCGTCGACCTTCGGGCAGTGGTCCCAGATCCACTGGTAGCACTCGTCGGACAGCGGCGAGCCGGTGGAGCCGATCGCTCGCAGCGATGACAGGTCGCCGCACTGCAGCGGCTCGACGCCCGCCTTCAGGCAGCTCGCGTAGAACGCGGCACCGGCGCCGAAGAAGCTCACGCGCGCCTGCGCCGCGAAGCGCCACAGCGTGCTCCAGTCGGGCGCTCCCGCCCTGCCGCCCGGGTTGCCGTCGAAGATGCAGATCGTCGTGCCGCCGAGCAGCGCACCGAGCTGCGAATTCCACATGATCCAGCCGGTGCTGCTGTACCAGTGGAAGCGGTCGCCGGAGGCGGCGGACGCGCCGACGTTGTTGTGCAGCGCACCGGCCTTCAGCGCCTCGATCATCACGCCGCCGTGGCCGTGCACGATCGGCTTCGGCAGGCCGGTGGTGCCGCTCGAATACACCACCCACAGCGGATGATCGAAGGGCAGCCACGCGGGCTCGAGTGCGGCCTCGTCGCGCAGCAGCTCATCGAAGCGATGCACGCTGCGGCCGGGCGCGTCGAGCGACGCTGCCGCATCGAGGTTGGCCACCAGCAGCACATTGCGCACGCTGGGCAGCTCGCGCAGCAGCTCGGCCACCACCGTGCGCCGGTCGTGCGCGATGCCGCCATAGCGGTAGCCATCGCAGGCGATGAAGAGCACCGGTTCGATCTGGCGGAAGCGGTCGAGCACCGCGACCGGCCCCATGTCGGGCGAGCAGATCGACCAGATCGCGCCGACGCTGGCGCAGGCCAGAAAGGCGACGATGGCGGCCGGCGTGTTCGGCAGATACGCGGCGACGCGATCGCCCGGCTGCACGCCCAGGCGCTCCAGGTGCGCGGCGAGCGATGCGACCTGCGCGCGCAGCGCGGGCCACGTGATCTGCTGCAGCTCGCCGCTGCCCGCCATCGCCTCGCTCTGGAACACCATCGCCGGGTGGCCGGCGGCATGCGCCGCATCGGCGTGGCGCATCAGGTGGCGCACGTAGTTGACCCGTGCGCCGGGGAACCAGCGCGCGCCGGGCATCGTCTCGTCCGCCAGCACGGTCTCGTACGGCGTCGGCGATTCGATGCCGAAGTAATCCCAGATCGAGCCCCAGAAGGCGCGCAGGTCCTGTGTCGACCAGCGCCACAGCGCGTCGTAACCGGCGGGCGTGTCGGCATTGAAATCCAGCCCGCGCGTCTCGCGCAGCCAGCGCAGGTAGCGCGTGATGTGGTGCTCAGTCATTCCTTCAGTCTAGGGTGTGTTGGCGCCACGCGCCGCCTCTATCATTCGCCATGGCCCACGCCGCCGAGCTCGCTGCCTGGGAGGGCAGCCTCGAACTGTTCCGCCTGCTCGCCAACAGCGTGCCGGCGATGATTGCCTACTACGACGCGCCGGAGAACGGCCAGCGCTGCCGCTTCGCCAACCGCGCCTACGCCGCCGCGTTCGGCCTCACCGAGGCGACCATCATCGGCAAGAGCTTCCCCGAGGTGATCGGCGAAGAGGCGGCGCGCGAGGTGCAGCCGTCGATCGACGAGGTGGTGCAGCACAGCCGCACCGTGGCCTACGTGCGCGAGCTGAAGGCGGCCGACGGCAGCCGGCGCTGGATCGAGGTCAACGTGCTGCCGCACCTGGGCGCGCACGGCAAGCCGCTGGGCGCCTTCGTCATCGTCACCGACATCACGCAGCACCAGCTCGCCACGCAGGCCTTGCGCGCCTCGGAGGAGCGGCTGACGAAGTTCATGCAGGCCAGCGCCGAGGGCATCGCGTTCCACAAGGACGGCGTCATCACCGATGCCAACCCGCCGCTGTGCGCGCTGGTCGGCTACTCGCTGGACGAGCTGCGCGGCCGCAGCGCGCTCGACTTCATCGCGCCCGACCAGGTGGCGCGCGTCGTCGCGGTGCTCGGCGCCGACGAGGAGCTCGGCTACGAGAGCGTCATCCTCCACAAGAACGGCACGCGCATCCCGGTGGAGTTCATCGGCCGCACGCTGGTCTACGAGAACGAGCGGCTGCGCATGTCGGTGGTGCGCGACCTGCGCGACCGCCATGCGGCGCAGGCGCGCATCCACCACCTGGCCCACCACGACCCGCTGACCGGCCTGCCCAATCGCCTGTCGTTCATGGAGCGCTTGAGCGCGCAGCTCGAGCTGGCGCGCGTGAGCGGCGCGCAGCTGGCGCTGCTGTTCATCGACCTCGACCACTTCAAGCGCGTCAATGATTCGCTCGGTCACCTGGTCGGCGACACGCTGCTGCAGACAGTGGCGGCGCGCATCTCGGGCTGCCTGCGCGCCAGCGACCTGGTGGCGCGCTTCGGCGGCGACGAGTTCATGGTGCTGCTGCCCGACGCGTCGCGCGACGACGTGGCCGAGGTGGCGCTGAAGCTGCTCAATGCGGTGGAAGTGCCGATCGATGCCGAAGGGCGCGCGATCTCGGTCACGCCATCGGTGGGCATCGCGATGTTCCCCAGCGACGGCGACACCCCCACCGAGCTGATCAAGCACGCCGATACCGCGATGTACATCGCCAAGGCGCGCGGCCGCGCCAACTACCAGTTCTTCGACCCGGCCGTGGCCAGCGCCGCCTATGCCGCGCTGGTGCTGGAAAGCCAGCTGGCGCAGGCGCTGGAGCGCAACGAGTTCGTGCTGCACTTCCAGCCGCAGGTGCGCGCGGCCGATGGCTCGCTCGCCGGCGTCGAGGCGCTGATCCGCTGGCAGCACCCGGAGCGCGGGCTGCTCGGCCCGAACGAGTTCATCCCGCTGGCCGAGCAGCGCCGGCTGATGCTGCCGATCGGCCAGTGGGTGCTGCGCAGCGCGGCGCGCGCGGCACGGCGCTGGCGCGCGCGCGGGCTGATCGACGTGCCGGTGGCGGTGAACCTCTCCAGCATGCAGTTCCACGCCGAGGGCTTCGTCGAGGCGGTGGAACAGGTGCTGCGCGAGGAGCAGGTGCCCGGCGACTGGCTCGAGCTCGAGCTCACCGAGCGCATGCTGATGGACGACCTCGGCGCCGTGAAGCGCACGCTGCAACGGCTCAAGGCCATGGGCATCCGCATCTCGGTGGACGATTTCGGCACCGGCTATTCGTCGCTCGCGCACCTGAAGGAGCTGCCGATCGACGGCATGAAGATCGACCGTTCCTTCGTGCAGGACCTGCCGCGCGAGCGCGGCTCCACCGCCATCGCGCGTGCGGTGATGCAGATGGCGCAGGGCCTGGAGATCACCGTCATCGCCGAGGGCGTGGAGAACGACGAGCAGCGCCGCTTCCTCGCCGCCGAAGGCTGCGACGTGCTGCAGGGCGAGCTGATCAGCGTGCCGCTCACCGCGGCTGAGCTGGCAGCGTGGGTCGCCGAGCGCGCGCGCCTCCTGGGGACGGTACGCACGTTCTGAATTCGTAGGGTGGGCTTCAGCCCACGCGGTGCGGCGGTGGGCTGAAGCCCACCCTACTGGATGCTCAGGCTGCCGCGCGGCGCAGCGCCGTCCATCGTGGGCGCGACGCGCGCCAGCAACCCGTGGCGCTTGAGCAAGGTGCGCAAGGTCGTGCGCGTGATGCCGAGCAGCCGCGCCGCATGCACCTGGTTCTCGCCGCTGGCGGAGAACGCGGCCGTCACCAG
>VBDL01000265.1 GCA_005884255.1 Betaproteobacteria bacterium
GGTCTTCTTGATCAGTGGCAGCTTGCCGGGCAGCGCGAACAGGTGCTGCTCGGCCAGCGTGCCGTCGGGCAACTCGGCAAAGCCCAGCGCGGCGGTGCTGCCGATCTCGGCGGCCATGGCCCGCAAGGGGCTTAGGCCGGCCATCGCCGCGGCGCCGCCGAGCAGGCGGCGGCGTGACACGCTGTGAAGCGTCGCCTTGTCCATGGGGCCTCCGTGATGTGGGTCACCCACCCACAGTTTAGGAGGCGGCATCAGGCCTGCGCCAGTCCGTCGAGGATCGGGCAGTCCGGGCGCTGGTCGCCGTAGCAGCAGTGCGCCAGGTGTTCCAGTGTGCGCCTCATCGCCGTCATCTCGGCGATGCGGCGGTCGAGGTCGGCCACGTGGGTGAGCGCAATGCGCTTCACATCACCGCTGGCGCGCCGGCGGTTCTGCCACAGCTTAAGTAGCTCGGCGATCTCCGCCATGCTGAAGCCGAGCTCGCGCGCCCGGCGGACGAAGCGCAAGGTGTGCACCTCCTTGTCACCGTATTGGCGGTAGCCGGAGTCGGTACGCGCCACCGCGGGCAGTAGCCCGAGCGACTCGTAATGGCGCACCATCTTCGCGGATACGCCCGAGCGCAGTGCCGCCTCACCGATATTCATTGCACCTTCCCCTTCCAGCGCCGCAGTAGCAGCGCATTGCTCACCACGCTGACGCTGCTCAGCGCCATCGCCGCGCCGGCGATGACTGGCTGCAGCAACCCGACCGCGGCCAGCGGAATGCCGACGACGTTGTAGACGAAGGCCCAGAACAGGTTCTGGCGGATCTTCGCGGTGCTGCGCCGCGAGATGTCGATCGCGTCGGCCACCAGAGCGACATCGCCGCGCATCAGGGTGATTCCGGCGGCGTGCATCGCCACATCGGTGCCGCTGCCCATCGCGATGCCGACGTCGGCCGCGGCCAGCGCCGGCGCGTCGTTGATGCCGTCGCCGACCATCGCGACGCGCGCGCCGCCCGCCTTCAGCTCGGTGACGATGGCCGCCTTGTCCTGCGGCAGCACCTCGGCGCGCACCTCGTCGATGCCGAGCGCGCGCGCCACCGCCTCGGCGCTGCCTCGGTGGTCGCCGCTGACCAGCACCGTGCGCACGCCCAGCGCGTGCAGCCGCCGGATGGCGCCTGCCGCCGAGGGCCGCGGCGCATCGCCGAAGGCCAGCAGGCCGATCAGCCGCGGTGAGCCAGGCGCCGCCACCAAAGGACGCCGCGGATCCGGCTCGGCCGGTCCGCTGGCGTCGCCCCCTTGAGGGGGAGCGCCAACGGCGCTCCGGGGGCGGTCCACTTCCGCCAGCCACGACACCGTGCGGCCCTGCGCCTGCAGCGCCTCGGCGCGCGCAGTGAAAGCGGCGAGATCGACGCCGAGTTCCTGCATCCAGCGCGTGCTGCCCAGGCGCAGCGCGCGGCCCTCGACGACGGCCGAGACGCCGCGGCCGGCCACGGCGCGCACGTCGTTCGCAGCCGGCACGGCCAGCCCATCGCGCTGGACCGCCGCCATCACCGCGCGCGCCAGCGGATGCTCACTGCCCGCCTGCATCGCCGCGCTGGCCGCCAGCAGCGCGGCCGCGTCGCCATCGCTGGCCTCGCAGGCCAGCAACTCCGGCCGGCCCTCGGTCAAGGTGCCGGTCTTGTCGAAGGCGACGATGGTCACGCCGTGCGCGATCTCCAGCGCCTCGGCGTCCTTGATGAGGATGCCGTGGCGCGCGGCGACGCCGGTGCCGGCCATGATCGCCGTCGGCGTGGCCAGCCCCAGCGCGCACGGGCAGGCGATGACCAGCACCGCCACCGCGTCGAGGATCGCACTCTCCCACTGGCCGCTGCCGAGGCCCCAGCCGAGCAGCGTGAGCAGCGCCAGCGCGAGCACCACCGGCACGAACACGGCACTGACCCGATCGACGAGGCGCTGGATCGGCGCCTTCTTGGCCTGCGCCGACTCCACCAGCCGCACGATGCGCGCCAGCGTCGATTCGGCGCCGACGGCGGTCGTGCGCACGAGCAACAGGCCCTCGCCGTTGACCGCGCCGCCGGTGACGGCGTCGCCTGCGTGCTTGGCCACGGGCAGGCTCTCGCCGGTGATCAGCGACTCGTCGACGTGGCTGTCGCCCTCGACGACGCGACCGTCCACCGGCAGCCGCTCGCCGGGCCGCACGACGACGACATCGCCGACCAAGACCCGCGCGATCGGCACATCCACATCGCCGCCCTCGCGGCGCACGCGCGCACGCTCGGGGCGCAGCGCCTGCAGCGCGCGGATCGCCTCGGTGGTCTGCCGCTTGGCGCGCACCTCCAGCCACTTGCCGAGCAGCACCAGCGTGATGACCACCGCCGAGGCCTCGAAATACGTATGGCCGCTGCCATGCGCGCCATGGCGCAGCAGCAGGTAAGCGCTCAGCGCCCAGCCGGCCGTGGTGCCGATGGCGACGAGCAGATCCATGTTGCCGCTGCCCGCGCGCAGCGCCTTCCAGCCGGCGCGATAGAAGCGCGCGCCGAGCCAAAACTGCACCGGCGTGGCCAGCGCGAGCTGCAGCCAGCCGTCGAGCGCCCAGTGCTGCCCGACCAGCCGGCCGAGCATCGGCAGCATCAAGGGCAGCGACAGCGCGGCCGCCACGGCCACGCGCCAGCCATCGCGCGGCGTGGCGGCGGGAGGCCGCGTCTCATCACGCTCGACACTGGCGTGATAGCCCGCCTTCTCGACCGCAGCGACGAGGGCGGCGGCCGAGTCGTCACGCTTGCTGAGGCGCACCTCGGCCGTCTCGGTGGCGAGGTTCACATCGGCCGAGTCGACGCCCGGCACCTGCGTCAGCGCCTTCTCGACCCGTGCGACGCAAGAGGCGCAGGTCATGCCCTCGATGCGCAGCCGCAGCGCGGGGGAGGCCAGGGTGGTGTTGTTCATGGCTGACAGTCTCAAGCTTCCCATGATGGGAGGGTCAAGCGGGTTGATTGGCCTCGACCGGCGCAGGGAATTCGCGCGGGTAGGATTGACCTTGCCATGATCGGAAGTCCCAGGATGGCATCCATGATCCAGTTCAATGTCCAAGCGATGAGTTGCGGCCACTGCGCCGCGGTGGTCACCCAAGCCGTCAAGTCGATCGATCCGCAAGCGAAGGTGGATGCAGCCACACGGTGCGTGTGGAGACCGACTCGGCGCGCGACGCCATCGCCAAGGCGTTGGCCGACGCCGGCTATCCGCCCAGCTGATTGACGACACTTGGCCGCCGGGGACTTCCTACAATGCACGCCGTCCCCCGCCACAGCACGATGCCCACGCCATGAGCCAGCCCGCCGCCGAGAGCAAGCCCGCACCGCTCGACCACGACCTGTCGCACATCGCGCCGCGCGAGAAGGCCGAGATTCTGGCGCAGGCGCTGCCCTACATCCGCCGCTTCCACGGCAAGACCATCGTCATCAAGTACGGCGGCAACGCGATGACCGACCCCGCGCTGCAGCAGGACTTCGCCGAAGACGTTGTGCTGCTGAAGCTCGTGGGCATGAACCCGGTGGTGGTGCACGGCGGCGGCCCGCAGATCGACGAGGCGCTGGCCAAGATCGGCAAGAAGGGCACCTTCATTCAGGGCATGCGCGTCACCGACGAGGAGACGATGGAGGTCGTCGAATGGGTGCTCGGCGGCGAGGTGCAGCAGGACATCGTCGGCATGATCAACCACGCCGGCGGCAAGGCCGTGGGCCTGACCGGGCGCGACGGCGGCCTGGTGCGCGCGCGCAAGATGAAGATGGTCGACAAGGACGACCCGAGCAAGGAGCACGATGTCGGCCAGGTCGGCGAGATCGTCGCCATCGATCCGAGCGTCGTCAAGGCCTTGCAGGACGATCAATTCATCCCGGTCATCAGCCCCATCGGCTTCGGCGAGAGCAACGAGAGCTACAACATCAACGCCGATCTGGTGGCGAGCAAGCTGGCCACCGTGCTGAAGGCCGAGAAGCTGATGCTGCTGACCAATACCCCCGGCGTGCTCGACAAGAAGGGCCAGTTGCTCACCGACCTGTCGGCGCGCGAGATCGACGAGCTGTTCGCTGACGGCACCATCTCCGGCGGCATGCTGCCGAAGATTGCCGGCGCGCTCGATGCCGCGAAGAGCGGCGTCAACGCCGTGCACATCATCGACGGCCGCGTGCCGCATGCGATGCTGCTGGAGATTCTTTCAGATCAAGCCTACGGCACGATGATTCGATCGCATTGAAACGTTCCTTCATTTCATGGAGCGGCGGCAAGGACTCGATGCTCGCCTTGCACCGTGCGCTCGATGACGACTACCGCGTCGAGGCGTTGCTGGCGATGTTCGACGAGACCGGCGAGCGCTCGCGCTCGCACGCCATCCCGCCGGCGCTGATGCGCGCGCAAGCCGCGGCGCTCGGCATTCCGCTGGTGATGCGCAGCGCCTCGTGGCAGGACTACGAGGCGGTGTTCAGCGAGCAGCTGCGCACCTTCGCGGCCGCCGGCGTGACGCACGCGCTGTTCGGCGACATCGACCTGCAGGCGCATCGCGATTGGGAAGAGGGCGTCTGCGCGGCCGCCGGCCTCACGGCGGTGCTGCCGCTGTGGCACGAAGACCGCCTGTCGCTGGCGCAGGACATCCTGGCGCTCGGCTACCGCGCGCGCGTCGTCTGCGTCGACGGCCGCTGGCTCGATGCGTCGTTCTGCGGCCGCGAATACGACGCCGGCTTCATCGCCAGCCTGCCGGCGGGCGTCGATACCTGCGGCGAGAACGGCGAGTTCCACACCTTCGTGTTCGACGGGCCGCGCTTTGCACGGCCGGTGCCGCATCGCGTGCTGCAGGTGCACGAGCTGCGGCCGACCTCGCCGGCGCCGGGCCACTTCTACGTCGCCGAGCTTGCATGACGCAGACGGTCTGGCTGTTCGATCTGGATAACACGCTGCACAACGCTTCGTTCGCGGCGTTCCGCATGATCGATCACTCGATGAATGCGTACATCGAGCGCGAGCTGCAGGTCAGCGCGCAGGAGGCCAACCGGTTGCGCCGCCACTACTGGCTGCGCTACGGCGCCACCGTGCTCGGGCTGGAGCGCCATCATGGCGTGAACCCGATGCACTTCCTGAACCACACGCACATCCTGCCGGGCCTGGAAGACCGCGTACGCAGCCATGCGCACGACTGCGCGGCACTCAAGCGCCTGCCCGGACGCAAGATCATCCTGACCAACGCACCGGCGTCCTACACCGAGCGCGTGCTGGCAGCGCTCGGCATCGCGCGCTACTTCGACGGCGTGATCGCGGTGGACCAGATGCGCGTGTGCGGCAAGCTGCGGCCCAAGCCCGACGCGCGCCTGTTTCGCCATCTGCTGGCGCGCCTGCGTGTGCCCGCGTCGCGCTGCGTGCTGGTCGAGGACACGCTGGCCCACCAGAAGGTGGCCCGCGGTCTGGGCATGCGCACGGTGTGGATGCAACGATGGTTGAAGCAGAATTCACACGGACCGGAAGTTGGTGTTTACCTGCACCGAAAACCCGGTTACGTGTGTGCCAGAATCCGCTCGCTGCAACACTTGCATCGCGAGCTGTGATGACTGAAAACCCCCAAGCTGTCCAGTCTTCCGGCGCCGAGGCCACCGATGCCGATGCCGCCGGCGCGCCCGCACGCAAGCGGCCCAAGCCCGGCGAGCGCCGCGTGCAGATCCTGCAGACGCTGGCCGGCATGCTCGAGCAGCCGGGCAGCGAGCGCGTGACCACGGCGGCGCTGGCCGCCAAGCTGTCGGTGAGCGAAGCGGCGCTGTACCGCCACTTCGCCAGCAAGGCGCAGATGTTCGAAGGCCTGATCGAGTTCATCGAGTCCAGCGTCTTCACGCTGGTCAACCAGATCAGCGAGCGCGAAGGCTCGGGCGCCGCGCAGGCGCAGAAGATCATCGCCGTGCTGCTGCAGTTCGGCGAGAAGAACCCGGGCATGACGCGCGTGATGGTCGGTGACGCGCTCGTGTTCGAGCACGAACGGCTGCTCACGCGCATGAACCAGTTCTTCGACCGCATCGAATCGGCGTTGCGCCAGGCGCTGCGCGGTGCGGCCGATGCCAACGGCTCGGCCACGCCTACGGTCGATGCCAACGCGCAGGCCTCGGCACTCACCGCCTTCGCGGTCGGCCGCCTGCAGCGCTACGCGCGCTCGGGCTTCAAGCGCAGCCCGACCGAGCATCTGGACGTCGCGCTGCGCCTGCTCGCACCCTGAGGCCGCTGTCGCGCGGCGGCGCTCGCGCACAATCCGGGGCTATGACTCCCCCGGAATTGATATCCCTGGTGGCCCGCGCCGAGCATGTGCTGGCCCGCGTCGAGACCTTGCTGCCCGCCGCAGCGGCCGCTCCGGATTGGTCGGCCTCGATCGCCTTTCGTTACCGCAAGCGCCGTGGCCTCGGGCACCTGGAGCCGGTGCGCCACGTGGCTCAGATCCGGCTGGCCAACCTGAAAGAGATCGAGCCGCAGAAAGAGCGGCTGCTGCGCAACACCGCGCAGTTCGTCGCCGGCAAACCGGCCAACAACGTGCTGCTCACCGGTGCGCGCGGCACCGGCAAGAGCTCGCTGATCAAGGCCTGCCTGAACGAGTTCGCGCCGCAGGGCTTGCGGCTGATCGAGGTCGACAAGGCCGATCTGGTGGACCTGCCCGACCTGGTGGACCTGGTCGCCGAGCGGCCCGAGCGCTTCATCGTGTTCTGCGACGACCTGAGCTTCGACGAGGGCGAGCCCGGCTACAAGGCGCTGAAATCCATCCTCGACGGCTCGGTGGCGCAGGCGAGCGAGAACCTGCTGATCTACGCGACCAGCAACCGCCGCCACCTGCTGCCCGAGTACATGAAGGAGAACCTGACCTACACGCACACCGACGACGGCGAGGTGCATCCCGGCGAGGTGGTCGAGGAGAAGATCTCGCTGTCCGAGCGCTTCGGGATGTGGATCAGCTTCTATCCGTTCAGTCAGGGCGAGTACCTGGCGATCGTCGCGCAGTGGCTGCGCTCGTTCGGCGTCGCTGAAGAAGCCGTGCAGCAGGCGCTGAAGCCGTCGCTGGTGTGGGCGCTGGAGCGGGGCTCGCGCTCCGGGCGCGTGGCCTACCAGTTCGCGCGCGACTTCGCGGGGCAGCATGGCTGAGCGGGTTCCCGTCGACGTGGCGGTGGGCGTGCTCATCGATCGCCAAGGCCAATTTCTGCTGACCTCGCGCCCCGATGGCAAGGTCTACGCCGGCTATTGGGAATTCCCCGGCGGCAAGCTGGAAGCCGGCGAGACGGTCGAGCAGGCCTTGCGCCGCGAGCTGCACGAGGAGCTGGGGATCACCATCGGCCATGCCTACCCGTGGAAGGTGGAGATGGTCGACTATCCGCATGCGCTGGTGCG
>VBDL01000282.1 GCA_005884255.1 Betaproteobacteria bacterium
GCCCCCCGGGCACCGGCAAGACGCTGCTCGCCAAGGCCATCGCCGGCGAGGCGAAGGTGCCGTTCTTCTCGATCTCCGGCTCCGATTTCGTCGAGATGTTCGTCGGCGTGGGCGCGGCCCGCGTGCGCGACATGTTCGAGCAGGCGAAGAAGAGCGCGCCCTGCATCATCTTCGTCGACGAGATCGACGCCGTGGGCCGCCACCGTGGCGCGGGCCTGGGCGGCGGCAACGACGAGCGCGAGCAGACGCTGAACCAGATGCTCGTCGAGATGGACGGCTTCGAGACCAACCTCGGCGTGATCGTGATGGCGGCCACCAACCGGCCCGACATCCTCGACCCGGCGCTGCTGCGCCCGGGCCGCTTCGACCGCCAGGTCTACGTGACGTTGCCCGACATCCGCGGCCGCGAGCAGATCCTCAACGTGCACATGCGCAAGGTGCCGATCGGCTCCGACGTCAAGGCCGACATCATCGCGCGCGGCACGCCGGGCTTCTCGGGCGCCGACCTGGCCAACCTGGTGAACGAATCGGCGCTGTTCGCCGCGCGCCGCAACGGCCGCGTCGTCGAGATGCAGGACTTCGAGAAGGCCAAGGACAAGATCATGATGGGCGCCGAGCGCAAATCGATGGTCATGCCCGAGGAAGAGCGCAAGAACACCGCCTACCACGAGGCCGGCCATGCGCTGGTGGCGCGTCTGATGCCCAAGACCGACCCGGTGCACAAGGTCACCGTGATCCCGCGCGGCCGTGCCTTGGGCGTGACGATGCAGCTGCCCGAGACCGACCGCTACAGCCTCGACAAGGAGCGCATGCTGAGCACGATCTCCGTGCTCTTTGGCGGGCGCATCGCCGAGGAAGTGTTCATGAACCAGATGACCACCGGCGCCAGCAACGACTTCGAGCGTGCGACGCAGATCGCGCGCGACATGGTCACGCGCTACGGCATGACCGACGAGCTCGGCCCAATGGTCTATGCGGAGAACGAAGGCGAGGTCTTCCTCGGCCGCTCGATCACCAAGCAGGTCAACGTGTCCGAGCAGACCATGCAGAAGGTCGACCTGCAGATCCGCAGGATCATCGATGAGCAGTACGCGATCGCGCGCAAGCTGATCGAAGAGAACAAGGACAAGATGCACGCGATGGCCAAGGCGCTGCTCGAGTGGGAAACCATCGACAGCGACCAGATCGACGACATCATGGGCGGCCATCCGCCGCGCCCGCCGAAGGACTGGACGCCGTCGTCGTCCAAGCCCACCGGCGGCGCGACGCCGACGGCTGCGGACGGCGCACCGGCCACGGCCTGACACGCGACAGTCGGTACACAATGACGGGGCTTCGGCCCCGTCTTGCTTTCATGCACTGGCAAACCGCTCGCTTCCGCATCGACCTGACGCAACCGCGCGTCATGGGCATCGTCAACGTCACGCCGGACTCGTTCTCCGACGGCGGCCATCACGCGAGTGCTGACGCGGCCCGGCGGCATTGCGACCAGTTGGTGGCCGAGGGCGCGGAGATTCTCGACATAGGCGGGGAATCGACGCGACCCGGCGCGCCGCGGGTGCCGGCCGACGAGGAGGTGGCGCGGGTGCTGCCGGTGCTGCGCCACGCGCTGAGCCTCGGGGTGCCGGTGTCGATCGACACTTGCAAGACCGCGGTGATGCGCGAGGTGCTGGCGCTCGGTGCCGACATCATCAACGACGTGCGCGCGCTCGCCGACGAGGGGGCGATCGACGTGCTCGCCGCGCAGCCGAAGGCCGGCATCTGCCTGATGCACATGCAGGGTACGCCGCTGACGATGCAGGCCGACCCGCGCTATGGCGGCGACGTGGTCGCCGAGGTCGCGGGCTTCCTCGGCGCTCGTGCCCAGACGCTGCGCGAGCGCGGCATCGCGGTCGAGCGCATCGCGCTCGACCCGGGCATCGGCTTCGGCAAGACGGTGCAGCACAACTTCGCGCTGCTGGCGCGTCAGCGCGAGCTGACGGCGCTCGGGTATCCGCTGCTGCTGGGCTGGTCGCGCAAGTCTTCGCTCGGCGCGGTGACCGGGCGCGAGGTCGGCGACCGTCTCATCCCGAGCGTCGCCGCTGCACTGCTCGCCGTCGAGCGCGGTGCGCGCATCGTGCGCGTGCACGACGTGGCGGCCACCGTCGATGCGCTGAAGGTCTGGCAGTCAGCCTCTGCGGGCACAATGCAGCCCTCGCAGAACGACGACAGGTCATGAGCAGAACCTATTTCGGTACCGACGGCATTCGCGGCGCCGTCGGCCAGGCCCCGATCACGCCCGACTTCATGCTGCGCCTCGGCCATGCGGTCGGCCGTGTGCTCAAGCGCAGCGGCAAGGGCACGCGGCGTCCCACCGTGATCATCGGCAAGGACACGCGCATCTCCGGCTACATGATCGAATCGGCGCTGGAGGCGGGCTTCGCATCGGCCGGCGTCGACGTGCTGCTCAGCGGCCCACTGCCGACGCCCGGCGTCGCCTACCTGACGCGCGCGCTGCGCCTGGATCTCGGCGTGGTGATCAGCGCGTCGCACAACCCGTTCGGCGACAACGGCGTCAAGTTCTTCTCGGCGCGCGGTGAGAAGCTGCCCGACGAGTGGGAGCACGACGTCGAACGCATGCTCGACGAGCCGCCGCAGTGGGTGGATTCGGCGGGCCTGGGCAAGGCGCGGCGCATCGACGACGCGCAGGGCCGCTACGTCGAGTTCTGCAAGAGCACGATCGGCAGCGACGTATCGCTCAAAGACCTGAAGATCGTCGTCGACGCGGCACACGGCGCGGCCTACCAGGTGGCGCCAGCAGTGTTCCACGAGCTCGGCGCGCAGGTCTCGTGCATCGGCTGCAACCCCGACGGCATGAACATCAATGCCGGTGTCGGCGCTACATCCCCGGCGGCACTGGTGAAGGCGGTGGCAGAGCAGGGCGCCGATTACGGCGTCGCGCTCGATGGCGATGCCGACCGGCTGCAGCTGGTCGACGCGCAGGGCCGCCTGTACAACGGCGACGAGCTGCTCTATGTGATGGTGGCCGACCGTCTGGCGCAGCAGCAGGCCGTCAGCGGTGTCGTCGGGACCTTGATGACGAACATGGCGGTGGAGCTCGCACTGCGCGAGCGCGGCGTCGAGCTGGTGCGGGCCAAGGTCGGCGACCGCTATGTGCTGGAGGAGTTGACTGCGCGCCGCTGGCTGCTCGGCGGCGAAGGCTCGGGCCACTTGCTGGCGCTGGACAAGCACACCACCGGCGACTCAGCTGCTCGACGGCGTGAGCCTGTTCCCGCAGACGCTACTGAACGTGCGGCTGGCCGACGGCGCGGACTGGAAGGCCAACCAGAAGCTGGCCGCCGAGACCGAACGAGTGCAGCGGGAGCTCGACGGCAGCGGCCGCGTGCTGATCCGCGCATCCGGCACCGAGCCGGTGCTGCGCGTGATGGTTGAAGCGCGCGACGCCGGGCAGGCCAAGGCTTGTGCAGAGCGCTTGGCCGGCGCCGCGAAGGGCTGAGCCGCGCGGTCAGTGTTTCTTCGGCGGCACGAGCACGCGATCGATCACGTGCACGACGCCGTTGGTGGCCGACACGTCGGCTTGCGTCACCACGGCGTCTTCCACCGTCACGAAGCCGCCAGCGCGGGCCA
>VBDL01000283.1 GCA_005884255.1 Betaproteobacteria bacterium
GACGGTGGTGATGGCCATCGCGGCAGCCTGATCCAGCGTGAGCGCGGTCATGCCCGTGAAGCGAGTGGCCGCGACTGTGGCGTCGTCACTACCGCCACACGCGGCCAGGCTCAGCGTCATGCCGCCGCCAAAAGTGGTCGCGATCGGCAGCAGCGGAGCGCCTGCGAAGAGCTTCAGCGCGCGGCGGCGGTTCAGGTCGGGGTGCGTCATGGGCTTTGATACGAGGTTGAACAAAACCCCGCGACGCTAGTGACGCGCGATGACAGGCGTTTGACACAACGCCCCCGACGGTCACTCCACCGGTGTCAGCTTCGCGACGCTCAACGCCAGCCACTTCATGCCGTGGCGGCCGAAGTTGATCTGCGCGCGTGCATCGTCGCCGCTGCCTTCGAGCGTGACGATCACGCCTTCGCCGAACTTGTTGTGGAACACGCTCTGGCCAGTGCGCAATCCGCCCGGCGTGCTGCGCGGCTGCACCGGTGGCTCGACGCGACCGGCGCCGACGATCGAACCGAGTCCCGAGCCGCGCTGCCACGCGGCCTGGTAGTCGCGTGCGAAGCCGGAGCCGAAGCCCTGGTGGCGCGGCGTGAGCCACTTCAGCGCGCCCTCTGGCAATTCTTCGAGGAAGCGGCTCTTCACGTTGTAGCGCGTCTGCCCGTGCAGCAGCCGTGTCTGGCTGAAGCTCAGGTACAGGCGCTGGCGCGCGCGCGTGATCGCCACGTAGGCGAGGCGCCGCTCCTCTTCGAGGCCGTCGTGATCGCTCATCGAGTTCTCGTGCGGGAACAGGCCTTCCTCCAGGCCGGTGATGAACACCACGTCGAACTCCAGGCCCTTGGCGGAATGAACGGTCATCAGCTGGATCGCGTCGGCGCCGGCCTGCGCCTGGTTGTCTCCAGCTTCGAGCGCGGCATGCGTGAGGAAGGCCGCGAGCGGCGACTGGATCTCGCCGGTGTCAGCATCGGGCACGATCAGATCGGCCTCGGGCGCCTGCTCGTCGATGGGCAGCGCGATCGCTTCCTTGCCGAAGCCCTCTTGCGTGACGAAGGCCTCGGCGGCGTTGACGAGTTCGTCGAGGTTCTCCAGCCGCTCCTGGCCCTCCTTCTCGGTGCGGTAGAAGTCCGCCAGGCCCGAGGCCTGCACCACGTGCTCGATGATCTGGCGCAAGGTGAGGCCCTGCGTGGCATCGCGCATCGCATCGACCAGCGCGACGAAGGCTGCGAGGTTCGCACCGGCCTTGCCCGGCACTGCGGCCACGCTCTGCGCGAGGCTGCGGCCGCTCGAGCGGGCCGCGTCCTGCAGCTGCTCCAGCGTGCGCGCGCCGATGCCGCGCGTGGGGAAATTCACCACGCGCAGGAAACTGGTGTCGTCGTTCGCGTTCTCGATCAGTCGCAGGTAGGCCAGCGCATGCTTGACCTCGGCGCGCTCGAAGAAGCGCAGGCCGCCGTACACGCGATACGGCACGCCGGCATTGAAGAGCGCCGACTCGATCACGCGCGACTGCGCGTTGCTGCGGTAGAGCACCGCGATCTCGCTGCGCGGCGTGCCGGCGCGGTGCAGTGCCTGCGCTTCGTCGAGGAACCACTGCGCTTCACCATAGTCGCTGGTGGATTCGCTCACGCGCACCGGCTCGCCGGGGCCAGCGTCGGTGCGCAGGTTCTTGCCCAGGCGCCGCGTGTTGTGGCTGATCAGCTCGTTGGCCGCATCGAGGATGTTGCCGAACGAGCGGTAGTTCTGCTCCAGCTTGATGACCTGCTCGACGCGGTACTCGCGCTCGAAGTCGGCCATGTTGCCGACCAGCGCGCCGCGGAAGGCGTAGATGCTCTGGTCGTCGTCGCCGACGGCGAACACGCCTTGGCTCGTGCCCGGCGGTGCAAACATCTTCAGCCACAGGTACTGCAGGCGGTTGGTGTCCTGGAACTCGTCGACCAGCACGTGGCGGAAGCGCCGCTGGTAGTGCTCGCGCAGCGCGTCGTTGTCGCGCAGCAGCTCATACGTGCGCAGCAACAGCTCGGCGAAGTCGACCACGCCTTCGCGCTGGCACTGGTCTTCGTAGGCCTGGTAGATCTCGATGAGCTTGCGCGTCTGCTCGTCGCGCGGCGCGATGTCGCGCGGGCGCAGCCCGTCTTCCTTTGACCCGGCGACGAACCAGCTCACCTGCTTGGGCACGAAGCGCTCTTCGTCGAGGTTCATCGCCTTGATGACGCGCTTCACTGCGCCGAGCGAATCCTGCGCATCGAGGATCTGGAAGCTCTGCGGCAGGGTGGCGAGCTTCCAGTGCGCGCGCAGGAAGCGGTTGCACAGGCCGTGGAAGGTGCCGATCCACATGCCGCGCACATTGATCGGCAGCATCGCCGACAGGCGCGTCAGCATCTCCTTGGCTGCCTTGTTGGTGAAGGTCACGGCCATCACGCCGCCCGGCGACACCTGGCCGGTGGACAGGAGCCATGCAATGCGCGTGGTCAGCACGCGCGTCTTGCCCGACCCGGCGCCGGCGAGGATCAGCGCCGGTTTCGCAGGCAGCGTCACCGCGGCGAGCTGTTCGGGGTTGAGGTTGCGCAGGAGCGGCGGTTCGTTGGCGGGGAGACTGCTCATCGGGGGATTCTAGGAGGCCCTGCGAGCGCGAAGGCAGCGGCGTAGAATGTGTCACCGGGCCCAAATTTTTGGCGCCCGGTTTTTCATGTCCGGCCCGCCCCATTGCTGGCGGCTTCTCGGACAGAAACCGGTCGGCCAAGTCAAGCGCTCGCAGCCCAGGCGGTGCACTGCGCCAACGCACCGCGTCCCTTGCGAAGCCCTTAGTCATGCAAATCTTCGACTACGACAACATCCTGCTGTTGCCGCGCCAATGCCGCGTGGACAGCCGCAGCGAGTGCGACACCTCGGTGGAGTTCGGCGGCCGCCGCTTCCAGCTACCGGTGGTGCCGGCCAACATGAAGACCGTGCTCGACGAGCCGATCTCCGAATGGCTGGCCGCCAACGGCTACTTCTACGTGATGCACCGCTTCGACCTCGACAACGTGGCCTATGCGAAGGCGATGCGCGACAAGGGGCTGTTCGTGTCGATCAGCTCGGGCGTCAAGCCGGCTGATATCGAGGCGATCGACCGCTTGGCGGCCGAGGGCGTGGGCGCCGACTACATCACCATCGACGTCGCGCACGGCCATGCCGAGAGCGTGCGCCGCACCATCGAGCACATCAAACAGAAGCTGCCGAACACCTTCGTGATCGCCGGCAACGTCGGCACGCCCGAGGCCGTGATCGACCTGGAGAACTGGGGCGCCGACGCGACCAAGGTCGGCATCGGCCCTGGCAAGGTCTGCATCACGCGGCTGAAGACGGGCTTCGGCACCGGTGGCTGGCAGCTGTCGGCGCTGAAGTGGTGTGCGCGCGTCGCGACTAAACCGATCATCGCCGACGGCGGCATCCGCCACCACGGCGACATTGCCAAGAGCGTGCGCTTCGGCGCGGCAATGGTGATGGTGGGGTCGCTCTTCGCCGGCCATGAGGAGTCACCCGGGCAGACGGTCGAGGTCGACGGCAAGCTGTACAAGGAGTACTACGGCTCGGCCAGCGACTTCAACAAGGGCGAGTACAAGCACGTCGAGGGCAAGCGCATCCTCGAGCCGATCAAGGGCAAGCTGGCCGAGACGCTGCGCGAGATGCGCGAGGACCTGCAGAGCTCGATCTCCTACTCCGGCGGCCGTGCGCTGGCCGACCTGCGCAAGGTCAACTACGTGATCCTCGGCGGCGAGAACGCCGGCGAGCATTTGTTCATGTAGTTCTGTTGTGCGACGCCCACTCCCCCAAACAGGGGGAGTGGGGTTTCGCCAGCCTTGCCCCTACCATCGCGGCTCAATGGGCGGTGCCCGCACAGGCCTGCCCGTGAACACACAACGCGGAGGGGAATGGCGTGAGCTACATCACTGGTGACGACCTGAGCGACGACGTCCTGTACGGCACGTCTGACGCGGACTTC
>VBDL01000284.1 GCA_005884255.1 Betaproteobacteria bacterium
CGCGATGGTCTGCGGCCAGGGCAGCCGCTCATCGGGCGCGACGACGACGCCGGGCAGCGCGGCGCGCACGCGCCATTGCGGGAAGAAAGACATTCGTGCTCTCCTCGTGGGATGGTTGTTGTGAGTCCGCCGGTAAAGCGGGCGCCCGCAGTCTAGACGCAAGATGCGTGCGCGCACCCTGCTAGATTCCCCGGTGATGAATGACGTCAGACTGCCTTCGCTGGACGGCCTGCGCGCCTTCGAAGCCGCCGCGCGGCTGGGCAGCTTCGAGCGCGCGGCCGACGAGCTCGCCATCACCGCCAGCGCGGTGAGCAAGCGCGTGGCCACGGTCGAAGAGCTGCTCGGTACGCCGCTGTTCGTGCGCGGTGCGCGCAGCCTCACGCTCACCGCATCAGGCAAGGAGTATCTCGAGCAGGTGCGTGCCGCCTTGAGCCTGCTGGCCGCGGTGCCGCTGCACCAGCGCGCGGCGCAGCGCGTGCAGCGCTTGCGCGTGTGCTCGCCGCCGACGTTCGCGCGGCAGATCCTGGTGCCGCACCTGGAGAGCTTCACCGCCGCGCACCCGGAGGTCGAGCTCGAGGTGGTGCTGTCGATCCCCTACCTCGGCCACGAGCCGGCAGATGCCGACATCGTGGTGCGCACCGGAGAGAGCGAAACACCACTGATGCGCGATGTCATCGTGCCGGTCGCGTCCCCCGCGCTGCTGCAGCGCCTGCCGCCGCTGCGCACGCCGGCCGACCTGGCGCTGGCCCCGCTGCTGCGCACACCGCTGGAGCCGTGGACGCCGTGGTTCCGCGCCGCCGGTCTCGACTGGCCCGAGCCGGCGCAGGGCCCGAAGCTCGTCGACCTTGGGCTCACGCTGGAGGCCGCCGTCAGCGGCCAGGGCGTCGCGCTGGCGCGGCCGTCGCTGGCGCAGCACTGGCTCGCGAGCGGCGCCCTGAAGCCGCTGTTTCGCATCACGGCCGAACCGGCCAACCACTACCTGCTGGCGCCGCATGCCGACAGCGGCGCGGCGCCGCTGTTCGCGCGCTGGCTGCGCGAGGTGTGCGAGCGCGTCGCGCGCGAAGCGCTTTCCGCCCTCGGCTGACGAATCTTCCGGCTGCGGCGGCCTCGCTCCCGCTAGGATGCGCGGCGAGGAGACAAGATGACAGTCATTACCAACATCGAAGACCTGCGCGTGCTCGCGCAAAAGCGCGTGCCACGCATGTTCTACGACTACGCCGATTCCGGCTCGTGGACCGAAAGCACCTACCGCGCCAACGAAAGCGACTTCCAGCAGATCAAGCTGCGCCAGCGTGTGGCGATCAACATGGAGGGCCGCTCGATCCGCAGCACGATGATCGGCCGCGACGTGGCGATGCCGGTGGCGCTGGCGCCGACCGGCATGACCGGCATGCAGCACGCCGACGGCGAGATCCTCGCGGCGCGCGCAGCAGAGGCCTTCGGCGTGCCGTTCACGCTGTCGACGATGAGCATCTGCTCGATCGAGGACATCGCGGCGCACACGAAGTCGCCGTTCTGGTTCCAGCTCTACGTGATGCGCGACCGCGATTTCGTCGAGCGCCTGATCGACCGCGCGAAGGCGGCCAACTGCGGCGCGCTGATGCTGACGCTGGACCTGCAGATCCTCGGCCAGCGCCACAAGGACCTGAAGAACGGCCTGTCGGCGCCGCCGAAACCGACGCTCGCGAACCTCATCAATCTGTGCTTCAAGCCGCGCTGGTGCTTGGGGCTGCTGGGCACCAAGCGGCGCCAGTTCGGCAACATCGTCGGCCACGTGAAGGGTGTCGACGATATGAGCTCACTTGGCGAGTGGACCGCCAACCAGTTCGATCCGCGCCTGAACTGGGGCGACGTCGAATGGATCAAGAAGCGCTGGGGCGGCAAGCTGATCCTCAAGGGCATCCTCGACGCCGAGGACGCGAAGCTCGCCGCCGACAGCGGCGCCGACGCGCTGATCGTCAGCAACCACGGCGGCCGCCAGCTCGATGGCGCGCCGAGCTCGATCGCCGCGCTGCCGGCGATCGTCGATGCGGTGGGGCGGCAGATCGAGGTGTGGCTGGACAGCGGCATCCGCTCCGGGCAGGACGTACTCAAGGCCCGCGCGCTGGGTGCGCGCGGCACCTTGATCGGCCGCGCCTTCCTCTACGGGCTCGGCGCGATGGGCGAGGAAGGCGTCGCCAAGTGCCTGGAACTCATCGCCAACGAGCTGGACCTGACGATGGCCTTCTGTGGCAAGACGAACATCGAGCAGGTCGATCGGTCGATCCTGCTGTCAGGCACGTTCCCGGTGTGATCGCTGGGGGGTTATGACTTCGGGATATTGTTGATGATCTTCTGCATCTCGGTGGCGTTGAACGCGCGAAGCGTTTGCGTGCGCACGTTGCCGAGCTGGCCGGTGGCGAGCAGCGCGGTCATCGCGGCCTCGTCGCTGCCTTCGCTGACGACCACGATGTCGTAGCTGCCGGCGGTCCAGTACAGGCTCTTGACCGTCAGGCCCACCTTGGCGGCGAGCGCGGTGAAGGCCTCGGCGCGGTGCGGTGATTCCTTGACGGTGCGAATGCCCTGGTCGGTGAAGTTCGCGAGTGTGATGAAGGTGGCCATGGTGTCTCCGGGAGCCGGATCGGTGATCCGCAGTCGACAACATTAGTCCGCGCACCCGGTCAATTCAACGCGCCGGGCAGCGTCAACAAGTAAGCGTGCAGCGCCTCCACCGCATGCCGCACCTTGGCCGGCTGCGCGTCGCGCTGCGGCGTCACCGCCCACACCGGCAGCGGCTCCTGCGACCACGCGGGCAGCACCGGCAGCAGGCGGCCGGCGCGCAGATCGTCGTCGACGTCCACGCGCGCCAGCCGCGCCAGGCCGAGGCCGGCCGCGCACATCTGCTGCAGCGACAGCTGGTTGTTGCTGGTGATGCGCGCCTCCAGGCGCAAGGTGTGGCTCTGGCCGTTGTGAAGCTCCAGCGTCATCGCATTGCCCTCGCGCGCCAGCGCCAGCCACTGGTGCGTCAGCAGGTCCTCCGGCCGCTGCGGCGTGCCGTGGCGCTGCAGATAGGCCGGCGCGGCACACAGCATCAGCTCGAAGCTGCACAACCGCTTGGCCACCCAGGATGAGTCGGCGAGCACGCCGAAGCGCACGCCGAGGTCGATGCGCGACTCGATCAGATCGATACGCGCATCGTCGACCAGCAGCTTCAGGGTGAGCGCCGGGTGGGCGGCGAGCAGCCCGCCAAGCGCCGGCGCAATGTGGCGCGCAAAGCCGACCGTGGCCGACAACCGCAGTTCGCCGCTCGGCGCGTCGCGCGACAGCGCCAGCTCCGCCTGCGCGCGCCGCGCCGCGGCCACCATGCCGGCACATTCGGCGTAGAAGCGTTCGCCGGCGTCGGTGAGCGCGAGCTTGCGCGTGGTGCGGTGCAGCAAGGTCACGCCGCCGCTGCTTTCCAGCGCCCTCACCTGCTGGCTCACGGCCGAGGTGCTCATGTGCAGCGCGCGGGCGGCGGCGCTCATCGAGCGCTGCTCGACCACGGCGGCAAAGATCGCCATGCGGCGAAGGTCATCCATCGTGAAGCTCAGCTTAAGGGTGTTGTTGCATTGGACCCCCTACTGCGCAGCAACGGCAACCCATATTGTTGAACCCATTGTTCAACGTCACTGGAGATTGCTCATGAAGATCGCCCTCATCGGCGGCAGCGGATTC
>VBDL01000286.1 GCA_005884255.1 Betaproteobacteria bacterium
AGGGCTTCGGCAAGATCCTCGATGTGGTGGCGCAGAACGCGCCGCTGCGCCGCAACGTGACAATCGACGACGTGGGCAACGTCGCCGCCTTCCTGCTGTCGGACTTGGCCAGCGGCGTCACCGCCGAGATCACCTACGTCGACGGCGGCTTCAGCCACGCGATGGCCGGCGGCCTCATCTCCGCCGACGCCTGACGCCGCGACGTTACATCTCGTCGAGCGCGCGCGAGGCGCCGAGGAGCGCCGGCGAGGTCTTGGCCTGCACGACATACACCGGAATGGCCTCGAGGTAGCCGCAGAAGCGCCCCTTGGCCTCGAAGCGCGCGCGAAAGGCTGAGTCGTCGAACAGACGGCCCAGCCGCGGCACGATGCCGCCGCCCACGTACACGCCGCCCAGCGCACCCAGCGTGAGCGCCAGATTGCCAGCCACGCCGCCGAGCAGCGCGGAGAACATCTCGACGGCGGCGCGGCACAGCGCGTCGCTGCCATCCAGCGCCGCCTGCGTCACGGCCTGTGCCGACAGCGGCTGTGCTGCCGCGCCGCGGACCTCTGCCACGGCCAGGTAGAGGTTCTCCAGCCCGGGGCCGGACAGCGCCCGCTCGGCTGATGCATGGCCGAAGCGGCGTTGCAGCGCACCGATCACGGCCGCCTCCTCATCGCTGCCCGCGGCCAGCGTCACATGCCCGCCCTCGCCGACCACCGGCACCCATCCCCGCCCACCGGGACCGGGCAGCAACCCCGACACGCCCAGCCCCGTCCCCGGCCCCAGCAGGGCGAGTGGCGCGCCGGCGACCGCTTGCCCGCCGCCGAGTTGATGCTTGTCCTGCGCCTCCAGTGCCGGCAGCGCCAACGCCAGCGCCGTGAAGTCGTTGATGACGAGAAAGCGCTCCAGTCCCAGCGCCTCGCGCATGCCGGCGATCGAGAACGACCAGGTGTGATTGGTCATCTGCACGCGATCGCCGACCACCGGGTTGGCAATGCCGATGGCGCACCAGCGCGGCATCTCGAAGCCGTGGTCTGCGACATAGCGCAGCATCGCGTCCTGCAACGACGGATGATCCGCACCGGGGTAGACCGCGACATCCTGGATCGGCCCGCCGGGCGCGAGCTGGCGTGCGAAGCGCGCGTTGGTGCCGCCGATATCGCCCAGCAGGCGGGGAAAGCTCATGGCCGACATCGTCAGTCCTGCTTCACGCAGTCGACGTAGTAGCGCCCGCCGGCTTCGGCCTCTTCCTCGACGAGGCCGTGCACGTCGGTGTCGAAGCCGGGGAACTTGGCGTTGAAGGCGCGCGTGAAGCGCAGGTACTCGACGATCTTCCGGTTGAAGCGCTCGCCCGGAATCAGCAGCGGAATACCCGGCGGATACGGTGTGAGCATCGCGGTGGTGATGCGCCCTTCCAACCGGTCGATCTCCACGCGCTCGGTCTTGCGGTGCGCGATGTGGCCGTAGGCCTCGCTGGGGTTCATCGCCGGCTGCAGATCCGACAGATACATCTCGGTCGTCAGGCGCGCGATGTCGCCGGCCGCATAGGTCTCGTGGATCGACTGGCTGAGGTCGCGCAGCCCCATGCGCTCGTAGCGCGGGAACTTCTTCGCGAACTCGGGCAGCACGCGCCACAACGGCTGATTCTTGTCGTAGTCGTCCTTGAACTGCTGCAGCGCGGTGAGCAGCGTGTTCCAGCGGCCCTTGGTGATGCCGATGGTGAACATGATGAAGAACGAGTAGAGCCCGGTCTTCTCGACCACCACGCCGTGCTCGGCCAGGTACTTGGTGACGATGGACGCCGGGATGCCGGTCTTCGCGAACTTGCCGGTGACGTCGAGCCCGGGCGTGATCACCGTGCTCTTGATCGGGTCGAGCAGGTTGAAGCCCGGCGCCAGATCGCCGAAGCCGTGCCACTTCTCGTTGGCCTTGAGGATCCAGTCCTCGGCGCGGCCGACGCCGTTCTCGGTGAGCTTGTCCGGGCCCCAGACCTTGAACCACCAGTCCTTGCCCCATTCCTTGTCGATCTTGCGCATCGCGCGGCGGAAGTCCAGCGCTTCCTTGAGGCTCTCCTCGACCAGCGCGGTGCCGCCGGGCGGCTCCATCATCGCCGCAGCCACGTCGCAGCTCGCGATGATCGCGTACTGCGGCGAGGTCGACGTATGCATCAGATAGGCCTCGTTGAACAGCGGCCGGTCGAGCTTGCGCGTCTGCGAGTCCTGCACCAGCACCTGCGAGGCCTGCGACAGGCCGGCGAGCAGCTTGTGCGTGGACTGCGTGGCATAGACCATCGCTTCCTTCGGCCGCGCGCGGTACTTGCCCATCGCGTGGTAGCCGCCGTAGAACTTCTGGAAGGCGGCGTGCGGCAGCCAGGCCTCGTCGAAGTGCAGCGTGTCGACGTAGCCGTCGAGCAGGCCCTTGATCGTCTCGGTGTTGTAGAGCACGCCGTCGTAGGTGCTCTGGGTCAGGGTCATGATGCGCGGGCGCACCTTCTTCGCATCGACGCCGGCCAGCAGCGGGTTGGCGGCGATCTTGCGCTCGATCGCCTCGCGCGTGAACTCGCTCTGCGGGATGGGCCCGATGATGCCGAAGTGGTTGCGCGTGGGTGTGAGGAACACTGGCACCGCACCGGTCATGATGATCGAGTGCAGGATCGACTTGTGGCAGTTGCGGTCGACCACCACCACGTCGCCCGGCGCCACCGTGTGGTGCCACACCATCTTGTTGCTGGTGCTGGTGCCGTTGGTCACGAAGTAGCAGTGGTCGGCATTGAAGATGCGCGCGGCGTTCTTCTCGCTGTCGGCCACCGGGCCGGTGTGGTCGAGCAGCTGGCCGAGTTCCTCCACCGCGTTGCACACGTCGGCGCGCAGCATGTTCTCGCCAAAGAACTGATGGAACATCTGGCCGATCGGGCTCTTCAGGAAGGCCACGCCGCCGGAGTGACCCGGGCAGTGCCACGAGTAGGAGCCGTCTTGCGCATAGTCGACCAGTGCACGGAAGAACGGCGGCGCCAGCGAATCGAGGTAGCTGCGCACCTCGCGGATGATGTGGCGCGCCACGAACTCCGGCGTGTCCTCGAACATGTGGATGAAGCCGTGCAGCTCGCGCAGGATGTCGTTCGGGATGTGCTGCGAGGTGCGCGTTTCGCCGTACAGGTAGATCGGGATGTCGGCGTTGCGAAAGCGGATCTCGCTGATGAACTTGCGCAGGTTCAGCACCGCCGGGTCGAGCTCGGGGCCGGGCGTGAACTCCTCGTCGTCGATCGACAGGATGAAGGCGCCGGCGCGGCTTTGCTGCTGCGCGAAGCTGGAGAGATCGCCGTAGCTGGTTGTGCCCAGCACCTCGAAGCCTTCCTTCTCGATCGCCTGCGCCAGCGCGCGGATGCTCAGGCCCGAGGCGTTCTCGGAACGAAAGTCCTCGTCGATGATGACGATGGGAAAACGGAAGCGCAGCATGGCCTTCAAAACTCCAAAAGAGGGGCGAAGTGTAGGGCCAGCGCAGGACGTGTGGATGACGGACTGTCACCGTACACTGCGCCCGCGAACAGGAGCTGGAGATGGACTGGAGCAACTCGACCGTCTGGCTGGTGATTGCCGGCGTGCTGGTGGCCGCCGAGCTGACCAGCGGCACCTTCTATCTGCTGATGCTCGCGCTCGGTGCGCTGGCCGCCGCCGCGGCGTCTGCGCTGGGCGCCGGCCTGGCGATGCAGCTCGTGGCCGCCGCGCTGGTGGGCGGTGGCGCCACTGCCGCGTGGCACTACCACCGTGCGCGCTCGCCGCGCTCGGCGCCCTTCCAGTCCAACCGCGATGTCAACCTCGACGTGGGCGGCACCGTGCATGTCGCCGCCTGGCAGCCCGACCGCACGGCGCGCGTGCAGTACCGCGGCGCCGGCTGGACCGCCGTCTACGCCGGGGACGGCGCGCCGTCGCCCGGCGAATTCACCATCGTCGCGGTCGAAGGCAATCGCCTGTTGCTCAATCAATCCGGGAGGTCCTGATGGAAGTTGCCCTCGTCATCGCGGTGATCGCGATCGTCTTCGTCGTGCGCACGCTGAAGATCGTGCCGCAGCAGCACGCCTGGGTGGTCGAGCGCCTGGGCAAGTACGACCGCACGCTGACGCCGGGGCTGCAGTTCGTGATCCCCTTCGTCGAGCGTGTGGGCTATCGCCACTCGCTGAAGGAGGTGCCGCTGGATGTTCCCAGCCAGGTCTGCATCACGCGCGACAACACGCAGTTGCAGGTCGACGGCATCATCTACTTCCAGATCACCGACCCGATGCGCGCGAGCTACGGCTCGAGCAACTACGTGGGAGCGCGATTCGATCAACGCGTCGGTGGTCAACGCGCTCGACGAAGCGGCGATGAACTGGGGCGTGAAGGTGCTGCGCTACGAGATCAAGGACCTGACGCCGCCGGCCGAGATCCTGCGCGCGATGCAGGCGCAGATCACCGCCGAGCGCGAGAAGCGCGCGCTGATCGCCACGTCGGAGGGCAAGCGCCAGGAGCAGATCAACCTCGCCGAAGGCGCGCGCGCCGCCTTCATCGCCAAGAGCGAAGGCGAGAAGCAGTCGGAGATCAACATCGCGCAAGGCCACGCGGCGGCCATCGTCGCCGTGGCCGATGCCACCGCCGACGCGATCCGCAAGGTCGCGGCATCGATCCGCGAGCCGGGCGGCGAGCAGGCGGTGCAGTTGAAGGTCGCCGAGAAGGCCATCGACGC
>VBDL01000285.1 GCA_005884255.1 Betaproteobacteria bacterium
CGCTGATCGACGGCGGTACGGTGCGCCTGCCGCGCCTGATCGGCGAGAGCCGCGCGATGGACCTCATCCTCACCGGCCGGACGGTCGATGCGCAGGAAGCGCTGGCCATCGGCCTCGCCAACCGCGTCGTGCCCGCCGGCCAGGCGCTCGCCGCGGCGCGCGAGCTCGCGGCCACCATCGCTGCTTTCCCGCAGACATGTGTGCGCAGCGATCGTGCCGGCGTGCGCGCCCAAGCTGGCTGCTCGCTAAGAGATGCGCTGGCGCAGGAGTTCGCGCTGGGCATGGCCACCCTGCGCAGCGGCGAATCGCAGCAGGGCGCCGCGCGCTTCGCGGCCGGTGCGGGGCGCAAGGGTGTCTTCGAGTAGGGTGGGCTTCAGCCCACGAACGGCGTGGCGAGGCCTCTCGGCGGGCTGAAGCCCACCCTACAAATGCCTATCCCGAGCTGCGCGTCACCGCGCTGCCAGCACGCGGTCGACCTCGCGCAAGGTGTCGTCCAGGTTCAGCGGCTTGGTCACGTAGGCCACGGCGCCGGCGCGCAGGGCGGCTTGCACCTGCTCGGACAGTGCATCGGCCGACACGACGATCACCGGGATGTGCGCGCTGTGCGTTTCGCCCTTGGCCAGTTCGAGCAGGCGCAGCCCGTCGATGTCGGGCAGGTGCATGTCCAGCAGCAGCAGGTCGATGCGCGGCTCGGTGCGCAGCACGGCCAGGCCTTGCGCGCCGGTGTCGCAGGTGAGCAGGCGCAGCTGCGGGCGGTGCGACAGCACGGCGGCCATCAGCTCGGTGTTGACCTCGTTGTCTTCGATGTACAGCACCTGCGCCGGCCCGTAGTCCTTGCGTGGCGGCGCGCGGGGCTCGCGGGCCGCGGCCGTCTCGAGCGCTTCGGTGGAGGCCAGCAGCACGCTGAAGGTGGTGCCTTGCTCGGGCTCGCTGTGCACGCGCAGCTCGCCTTGCATCAGCTCCACCAGGCGCCGCGTGATGGCCAGGCCGATGCCGGTGCCGGGCTTGCCGGAGCTTTCGCGGCCGAGCCGGTTGAAGGGCTCGTACAGCCGCGCGAGCTGGCTGTCCGACAGGCCCATGCCGGTGTCGCGCACGATGATGGCGATGCGCCCGTCGTGCTCGCGCCGCGCCGAGACCTCGACCGAGCCGCCGGTGCGGTTGTACTTGATGGCGTTGCTCAAGAGGTTGGTGATTACCTGGCGCAGCCGCGTCGCGTCGGCCTTCACCGTCGCGGCATCGGCGGCGATCAGCGGCTCGCCCAGCGCCACCACGGCGCGCTCGGCCTCGGGGGCGAGCAGGCGCAGCGCGTCGCGCAGCAGCGGCTCCAGCGCCACCGGCTCGATCGAGAGGCGCACGGTGCCCGACTCGATGTGCGACAGGTCGAGCACGTCCTCGATCATCGCCAGCAGGTGCCAGCCCGACTGCTCGATCAGCGTCAGCCGCTCGCGCTGCTGCACGCTGAGGTGGTCGCCCGGGTCGCGGTTGAGCAGCTGCGCGAAGCCGAGCATGGCGTTCAGCGGCGTGCGCAGCTCGTGGCTCATGCGCGAGAGGAACTCGGTCTTCGCGCGGTTGGCCGCCTCGGCGCGGCGCGCCGCTTCTTCCAGCTCGGCCAGGCGCAGCCGTTCGCTGATGTCCTCCACCACGGCCAGCGAGGCCAGCGGCTCGCCCTGCGCGCTGCGCTTGACCGCGTTCTGGATGCGCACGTGGATCACGCTGCCGTCCTTGCGCACATAGCGCTTGGTGCGCTCGCCGAGCGGGGTCTCGCCATAGAGGATGGCGCGCGCGCGCTGCGCGTCGACCAGCCGGTCGTCCGGATGCGTGATCTCCGAGAAGTTGATGCTCATCGAGGCCAGCTCGTCCTCGCTGTAGCCGGTGAGTTGCGCATAGGCCGGGTTGACGCGCGCGCGGCGCTTGACGATGTCGTAGAGCACGATGCCGAAGGGCGCAGTCTGGAACAGCTGGTCGATCAGCGCCTCGCTGCGCTCGGCGCGCTCGCTGTCGCGCGCGGCGCGCGCGGTGGCCATCAGCAGCAGCATGCCGACGGCGAACACGCCCATCAGGCTGCTCTGCGACAGCGCGCGCGCCGTCCAGCCGCGGTGCGTGCGCAGGTAGCTGGGGCCGGCGACCACACGCAGCGCGAGCATCGTGTAGGGCACGTCGATCGCCACCTCGCGCTGCAGCGCGGCGCCGTCGCCCGCCTGCAGGCAGGTCGTGTCGCCGCCGAGCGGGTGCGCCTTGGCCCCGGCCTGCACGCCGGCACGGTCGAGCAGGCAGGCGCCGAGGCCCGCTTCGCTGCGCGCCATCGCGCCGGCGAGCAGCTGCTTGACGTCGACCACGACGAACAGCGCGCCGCTGACGCGCGATATCGGGTCGGGCACAGCGCGCCCCGGGCCCTCGACCATCGGCAGCAGCAGCGCCATGCGCATGTCGGGCAGGGCGAGACCGGCCACGCCGTTGTTGCGCCCGACCACCTGGCCCAGGCGCTGAGGCGCGTCGGGCAGGCGCCAGAAGTCCACGTCCGCCAAGCGCGGCGGCGAGGTGTGCGTGACCTCGTGGCGCGGCTGCAGGCGCCGGCTGCGGCCGCCGTCGTCCGCCAGCAGCGGCGCCCAGCCGGAGCTCAGCACATGCACCGGCTGCCCGCCCCACAGGCGCAGCGCCTCGTCCAGCGCGATGATCTCGACGATGTCGCTGCGCTGCATGTTCAGCGCCGCGATGCGCAGGCTCATCGCCGGCTCCTCCAGGCCGCGCTCCACCGCCTGCGCGGCGCGCTCGGCCTCGCGCGCGAACTCCTGCCGCACGCGAGCCTCGTCGCGCGTGCCGAGCTCGATGATGGCGCCCAAGGTCAGCGCGGCGAGCAGCAGCTGCGGCAGTGCATAGCTCACGAGCCGCGGCCGCCAATAGCCGCGCGGCTCGGCCAGCAACGCCAGCACCATCGGCGTGATCAGCAGGACGCCGAGCGTATCCGACAGCCACCAGCTCAGCCACGTGGGCAACAGGTCGCGCGCCGACGACAGGCCGCGGAAGCCGAGCAGCCCGGCGGCCAGCGTGGCGCTGAACACGCAGCCGAGGCCGCCGAGCGCGGCGAAGCGGCCGATCGCCGGCACTGTGTCGAGCTGCAGACTGGGATCGCTGAACCGCTTGAGCAGCACAGTGGCGAGCGCGGCATGGACCGTCTTCACCGCCACGAGCGACAGCGACAGCCACGGCGTAGCGCCGAAGTAGGCGTCGAGCCCACCGGCGACAGCCAAGTCGGCGGCCAGCGCCCCGAGAGCGACGCCGGGCAGCACGCTGAAGCCACGCACCAGCAGCACGCCGACTGCCACGCCGGTGGCCGGGAACAGCGGCAGCGCCTGGTCGAGGCCGCGGCCGAAGGTCAGCCACGACAGCAGCCCGTAGGCCAGCGCAAGACCCAGCGTGGCCGGCAGCCGGCGCCAGGG
>VBDL01000253.1 GCA_005884255.1 Betaproteobacteria bacterium
GAGCCAGGCGTCGTTGTAGTAGCTCTGGCGATAGCGCTCGCCGCCGTCGCACAGCAGCGTGACGACGGAGCCCTGCTCGCCGCGCACGTGCATCTGCTGCGCACAGGCGAGTGCGGCGATCAGGTTGGTGCCGGTCGAGCCACCCACCGGGCGGCCGAGGCGCACGCTCAGCGCATGCATCGCCGCCAGGCTCCACACGTCGGGCACCTTCACCATCGCATCCAGCGCGGCCGGCATGAACGAGGCCTCGACGCGCGGCCGGCCGATACCCTCGATGCGCGAGCCACGGTCCAGCACGAGGCGCGGATCGCCGCTGACGTAGTGGTCGAAGAACACCGAGTATTCGGCATCGGCGCCGCACACGCGCGTGTCGTGCCGGCAATAGCGCACGTAGCGCCCGAGCGTCGCCAGCGTGCCGCCGGTGCCCGCGCTGGAGACGATCCACGCCGGGCACGGATGCAGTTCGCGCCGCATCTGCGCATAGATGCTCTCGGCGATGTTGTTGTTGGCGCGCCAGTCGGTCGCGCGCTCGGCGTGCGTGAACTGGTCCATGTAGTGGCCACCGAGCTCATCGGCCAGGCGCTGGCTCTCGGCATAGAGCGTCGTCGGGTCGTCGACCAAGTGGCAACGACCGCCCTGGAACTCGATCGCCGCGATCTTCTGCGCCGACGTGCTGCGCGGCATCACCGCGACGAAGGGCAGCCCGAGCAGACGCGCGAAATAGGCCTCCGACACTGCGGTGGAACCGCTGGACGCCTCCACCACCGTGGAGCCCTCGTGCAGCCAGCCGTTGCACAGCGCATGCAGGAACAGCGAGCGCGCGAGGCGATGCTTCAGGCTGCCGGTCGGGTGGCTTGACTCGTCTTTCAGGTACAGATCGATGCCCGGGAAGCCGGGCAGCGGCACGGGAATCAGGTGGGTGTCGCTGGAACGTTGGAAGTCTGCGTCGATGCGGCGCACCGCTTCGCGCACCCAGGCGCGCCGCCCTTCGGTGATGATGCCGCTGCCGACGCCGTTGCGTTGCATCACCGAGCCCTCATGCGATCAGCGCGCGCAGCCATTCCGGCAGCGGCACCGATTTCTGCTCGCGGAAGTTCACCCACACCGTGGTGGCGCCGCCGGAGGCGTAGATCACGCCCGGCTGGTCGGTGCGCTCCAAGGTGATGAAGGTGTCGAAGCTCGAGCGCCCCGGGTTGGCCACGTAGTGCTTCGCCAGCACGTCACCCGGGTACTCCAGCTGCTTGATGAAGTTGCAGAAGGCATTGACGATCACCGGCCCGTCGCCCTGCGGGTCTGGTGCGCCGCCCGCCTTGTGCAGCCACTCGATGCGGATGATCTCGAGGTAGCGGAAGTAGATTGTGTTGTTGACATGGCCCATCGCGTCCATGTCGCCCCAGCGGATGGGGATGACCATTTCATAGGTCAGCTTCTTGTCTTCGGGCAGATCGAAGCGCATCACTGAAGACCCAGTTCGTTGGCCATGCGCTGAACCAGCGTGCGCAGCTCGGCGACTTCCGCGGACAAGCGCGCTTGCTCGGCCTTCAGTGCAGACAGCTCGCCCGCGGTGACGGATCCGTCGCTCGTTGCGGCAGCGGCGGCCGGCACTGCGACCTCTCCGCACAGCAGATGCGCCCAGCGCGGCTCGCGCTCGCCCGGCGCACGCGGCAGCTTCACCACGCGCGGCGGGAACCTCTCCGCCAGCTCGTCGAGAAAGGCCTCGACGGACGAGATGTCGGCAAACCGGTGCAGCCGCTCGGTGTACAGCCGCAGCTCGGCCGCCGTCTGTGGGCCACGCAGGATCAGCAAGGCCAGCAGCGCCACCGCCTGGCTCGGCACGTTCAGCCCGCGGCCCATGTTGTGCTCGAAGCGCACGACGCGGCTGCCGCTGCCCTCGAACACCAGGCTCATGCTCTTGAGGCCATCGATGGCCGCCAGTACCTCGGCCTCGGTGGCATTCATCACCGGGTCGCGCGCCGTCTTCTGGTTGCAGCCCGCGGTCAACGCGTTGAGCGACAGCGGATAGGTGTCCGGCACCGTGGCCTGCTTCTCCACCAGCACGCCGAGCAGGCGTGCCTCGAGCGGCGTCAGCGCACGTGCCATGTCAAACGGAAAAGCCGTCGTCGGCCTGGATGACGGCGCCATTCACGAAATGGCTTTCGTTGGCGCACAGCATCATCAGCACCGCATCCAGGTCCTGCGGCTTGCCGATGCGCTTGCGCGGCAGCATCGCGATCAGCTTCTGCCCCTGCTCGGTCTGCCAGTGATGATGGTTGATCTCGGTGTCGATGTAGCCCGGGCAGATGGCGTTGACGTTGATGCCGAAGCGGCCCCACTCCAGCGCCATCGCGCGCGTCATGTGGACCACCGCGGCCTTGCTCATCGCATAGACGCCGATCTGGCCGAGCACGCGCAGCCCGGCCATCGACGCGATGTTGACGATGCGCCCGCCGGTGAAGGTGCCCGGTGCCGCGCCGCGCGCCCGCGCCAGCATGCGCTTGCCCACCTCCTGCGCGACGAAGAAGGCGCCGCGCGTGTTGGTGTCCATCACGTAGTCGTAGTCCTCGGCGGTGACGTCGGTGAGCTTCTGCGTGGTGCTCACGCCGGAGTTGTTGACGAGGATGTCGATCGTGCCCTTCTCGGTCTCGGCGTGCGCGACCGCGGCCTTGATGCTGTCGATGTCCGTGACATCCATGCCGACGACATGCGCATCGCCGCCCTCGGCCTCGATCTCGGCGCGCAGCGTCTTCAGGCGCTCGACGCGCCGCGCCGCCAGCACCACCGCCGCGCCGGCATGCGCCAGCGTCCTCGCGAACTGCGCGCCCAGGCCGCTCGATGCGCCGGTGATCAGGGCCACGCGGCCGGACAGGTCGATGTTGTAGCTCATGCGAGTCTCCTAGCGGCGGCACGATAGCACGCGGTATCGGCCCGCCATTGTCACGCCGCGGACAGCGTTGGAGAGCTGCATCGAACCATCGAACGATCGTGCTATTTTCTCTCTGGGCGACCTTAGAATGCCCATCGATTTCAACTGCAGGACCCGCCCATGACTTCCCAGGAGATCCTTGAGCAATTCGGCCCGCGCGAGGCGATGGAGTACGACGTCGTCATCGTCGGTGGAGGCCCTGCCGGCCTGGCCACGGCGATCCGCCTGAAGCAGCTGAACGCCGACATCTCCGTCGTGGTGCTCGAGAAGGGCTCGGAGCCGGGGGCGCACATCCTGTCGGGCGCGGTGATGGACCCGCGTGCGCTGAACGAGCTGCTGCCGAACTGGAAGGAACTGGGCGCGCCGCTGAACCAGCCGGTCACCGGCGACGATGTGCTGTTCCTCTCGGAGACCGGCGTGACGCGTACGCCCGACTGGCTGGTGCCGCGCAACTTCCACAACGACGGCTGCTACGTCGCGCAGCTCGGCTATGTGGTGAAGTGGCTGGCCGAGCAGGCCGAAGGGCTTGGCGTCGAGATCTTTCCCGGCTTCGCTGCCGCCGAAGTGCTCTATGACGACCAGGGCCGCGTCAAAGGCGTGGCCACCGGCAACATGGGGATCGGCAAGAACGGCGAGCCGACCGATGCCTTCCAGCTCGGCATGGAGCTGCACGGCAAGTACACGATCTTGGATCCGCAGACCTATGCGATCGGCCTGAAGGAGCTGTGGGAGATCGACCCCGCCACGGCCAAGCCGGGCCTGGTGGTGCACACCGCCGGCTGGCCCATGACGGACGACACCTTCGGCGGCGGCTTTCTCTACCACTTGGCGGACAACAAGGTCACGCTCGGCTTCGTCATCGGGCTCGACTACAAGAACCCGTGGATGAACCCGTTCGAGGAGTTCCAGCGCTGGAAGACGCACCCGTCGATCCGTGCCCACCTCGACGGCGGCAAGCGCCTGAGCTACGGTGCGCGCGCCATCAACAACGGCACGACGCAGGCGCTGCCCAAGCTCGTGTTCCCGGGCGGCGCGCTGGTCGGCTGCGATGCCGGCTTCCTCAATGCCGCTCGCATCAAGGGCAGCCACGCGGCCATCAAGAGCGGCATGATGTGCGCCGAAGCCATCGTGCCGGCGCTCGCCGCCGGCCGCTCGCATGACGAACTCACCGCCTTCCCCGAAGCCTTCGGCAAAAGCTGGCTCAA
>VBDL01000254.1 GCA_005884255.1 Betaproteobacteria bacterium
CCAGGCATTGCTGCGCGACGACATCATGGCGCAGGTGGAGGCCTTTCTTGCAGGAATGGATGCCGCACTGCTGGACCGGGCGCTCAGCTGGGCCTACCTCGACGAAACGCGCAGCTCCTACGAGATCGAGCACGAGGCGCCGAGCGATGACAAGGCGGCGGCCTTCGTCGCCCTGCTGCAGCAGGCGCACGATCGCCGGCTTCTGAGCGAAGACTACTTCGTCGAGCTGCAGAATGCTGCGGTGAGCAACCCGCTGCTGCGGGCCGCCGGCTTCCGCACGGAGCAGAACCACCTGAAGGGGCCCGCGCGCGGAGCACCCGGGGTCACCTACGTGCCGCCGCCACCGCAGATGCTCGACACCATCATGGCCGGCATCATGCAAACCGCCGATCCCGCTCAGCAGCCCGGCCTCGACCCGCTGGTGCGGGCGGCTCTCGTGTCCTTCGGCTTCGTCTTCGCACACCCGTTCATGGATGGCAACGGCCGGCTGTCGCGCTTTCTCCTGCACTACACGCTGTGCCAAGCGGGCGCGCTGCAGCGTGGCCACATCCTCCCCATCTCGGCCGCCATGAAGCGCAACGAGCTGCAGTACCTGGCCGCATTGCAATCGTTCTCCAAGCCGATGCGGCAGCTGTGGGGCGTGACCTGGATCGATGGTGACCGCTATGTCTTCGAGCCGCGCTTCGACCCCCGCACCTACATCTACTGGGACGCGACACCCTGCGTGGAGTTCACGCTACGCATGGCCCAGCGGGCGCTGGAGGAGGACCTGGCCAAGGAGGCAGCATTTCTTGCCGGCTATGACAAGGTGCTGCGGGACGTCGATCGGCATTTCGATCTCGTTGGCTCCTCGCTGGCGACACTCGTGCTCTCTTGCCACCAGAACGGCGGCGTGCTTTCGAAGCACCGGCGTAAACAGTTCAGCAGCACGGTGCCGGCCGAGGCCTTTGACTTCATCGAGGCCTCGGTGCGCAGACACCTCGTTCCGCAGTCAGGCATCTAGCTTGCCCGGCATCGCTGCGGCGCATACTCACATGCGCCAAGGAGGCGACCATGGCACAGCGCAATCCGAGCCAGCAGGACCCGCCGCGTAAGCGCGGTGGCAAGGCGAGCGACACGGCAGGCCAGCGCCCGCCGCAAGACATCGACAAGGACGACGTGCACCGCGCGCCCGAGAGTGGCGAGAAACCCGAGGCGTCGGGCGGCGGCAGCGATCAACCGCCGCGCGAGCCGGACGAAGTCTGACGGCAGCCGACCATGTCGGACAAAGGACCGGATCTCGCGCAAGGCGTCGCGATCGAGTCGCTCGCCGATGGGCAGATGCTCGCCGGCCACGTTGGCGACGATAACGTGCTGCTCGCGCGCCGCGGCGACGAGTTCTTCGCCATCGGTGCCGCCTGCAGCCACTACCACGGGCCGCTCGCCGAGGGGCTGATGGTGGGGGACACGGTGCGCTGCCCGTGGCACCACGCGTGCTTCAGCCTGCGCACCGGCGAGGCCGTACGTGCGCCGGCATTGAGCGCGGTCGACTGCTGGTCCACGCAGCGGCAAGACGGCAAGGTCGTCGTGCTGCAGAAGATGGAGCCGGCGCCCGCTCGTCGCGCCGCGGCAGCCGATGCGCCGCAGAAGATCGTCATCGTCGGCGGCGGCGCGGCCGGCTTCGCCGCGGCCGAGATGCTGCGTCGCTCGGGTTACGCCGGCAGCCTGACGATGCTCAGCGACGACGAGGCGCCGCCGGTGGACCGGCCGAACCTGTCGAAGGACTACCTCGCCGGCAGCGCGCCCGAGGAATGGGTGCCGCTGCGCGGCAACGACTTCTACGCCGACCAAGGCATAGCCCTGCGCCTGAAGACCCGCGTGGCGAGCATCGATGTGGGCGCGCGCGAGATCGTGCTCGCCGACGGCGCGCGTGTGCCCTACGAGCGCCTGCTGCTCGCCACCGGCGCCGAGCCGGTGCGGCTGCCGATCTCCGGCATGGACCTGCCGCATGTGCGCACGTTGCGCTCGCTCACCGACTGCCGCGCCTTGATCGCGCAGGCCGCGGCGGCGAAGCGCGCCGTCGTGCTCGGCGCCAGCTTCATCGGCCTCGAGGTGGCGGCGTCACTCAGGGCGCGCGGGCTCGAGGTGCATGTCGTCGCGCCGGAGGCGCGGGCGATGGAGCGCGTGCTCGGGCCGCAGCTCGGCGCGTTCGTACAGCGCCTGCACGAGGAGCACGGCGTCGTCTTCCACCTCGGCACCACGGCCGTGGCAATCGAGCCGCAGACAGCAGTGCTCGCCAACGGCGAGCGGCTCGATGCGCAGATGGTCGTCGTGGGCGTTGGCGTGCGGCCGCGGATTGCGCTGGCCGAGCAGGCCGGTTTGCGGATCGATCGCGGCGTGGTCGTCGACACGATGCTGCAGACCAGTGCAGCCGGTGTCTACGCCGCAGGCGACATCGCCCGCTGGCCCGATGCGCGCAGCGGCGCGGCGATCCGCGTCGAGCACTGGGTGGTCGCGCTGCGCCAGGGGCAGACCGCGGCGCGCAACATGCTCGGCGCCAACGAGATCTTCGACGCCGTGCCCTTCTTCTGGAGCCAGCACTACGACGTGCCGATCAACTACGTCGGCCACGCCGAGAGCTGGGACGAGATCGCGATCGACGGCGACCTCGCCGCGCGCGACGCCACCGTGCGCTACCAGCGCAACGGCCGCGTGCTGGCGGTGGCGACGGTCTATCGCGACGTCGAGAGCTTGAAAGAGGAAGTCGCGATGGAGGCGACCGTCACCTAGCGTCGACCAGGCTCTGCGCCGGCCGCCGCAAGGTCACGTCGAACGGGTTGATCTTCGGCCCGATGGCCATCGCTTCGCGCTTGAGCAGCTCCACCACGGTGGGCAGGCGATCGGCGTTGAGGCGGTCGGCGATGGTGCCGACGCTCAAGGCGGCGACGCCGCGGCCTTCGCGATCGACGATCGGCACCGCGACGCCGGCCATGCCTTCGAGCAGCCCGGTGTTGCGGCCGGCGTAGCCGAGCTGGCGCACGCGCTCGATCTCCGTGCGCAGATAGACCTCATCGAGCACGCCGAACTCGCGCACGCGCGGCAGGTTGTAGCGGATCACCTCCTCGCGCTCGCCTTCGGGCAGGTGCGCGAGGATGGCCATCGCGCCCTGGCCGATCCCTAAGGCCACGCGGCCGCCGATATCGCCGGTGAACGAGCGGATCGGGAACGGGCCTTCGCTGCGATCGAGGCAGATCGCATCGAAGCCGCTGCGCACGAGCAGGAAGATGGTGTCGCCGAGGCTCGCGCTCAGGCGCAGCAGCGAGGGCCGGCACAGCGCGCGCAGGCCCTGCGGGTTGCCGGCGGCCGCGGCGAGCGCGAAGAAGTCGATGCTCAGGCGGTAGAGCTTGGAGCGCTCGTCCTGCTCGACCACGCCCTCGGCCACCAGCGTCTGCAGCAGGCGGTGCGCGGTGGCCTGCGTGAGGCCCACGGCCTTGGCCACTTCGGTGACGCGGGCGCCCTCGCCCTGCGTGGCGCCCAGCCGGCGCAGGATCGCAAAGGCGCGCGGCACGCTGCCGATGGTCGGCTCTTCGGCGGGCGCCTTTTTCTTGGCAGTGGAATTCATGCGAGGCCTCTCCGCTGTCTGATTCCGCATATTGGAAGAACTACGAAATTCATCTTGCAGACTGGAATTCTATGTTGACGAAGCGCGAATGCG
>VBDL01000255.1 GCA_005884255.1 Betaproteobacteria bacterium
AGAAGGGCGAGTTCGTCTCGCTGCTCGGCCCCTCGGGCTGCGGCAAGACCACCACGCTGCAGATGATTGCCGGCTTCGTCGACGTGACGAGTGGGCGCATCGCGCTCGGCGGGCGCGACATCACGCATGCCAAGCCGAACACACGCGGGCTCGGCGTGGTGTTCCAGAGCTATGCGCTCTTTCCGCACATGAGCGTGCGCGCCAACGTGAGCTTCGGACTGGAGATGCGGCGCATGCCGCGCGCCGAGCGCGAGGAGCGCGTCGCTGCCGC
>VBDL01000256.1:0-5461 GCA_005884255.1 Betaproteobacteria bacterium
AAGCAAGGCCTGGTCGGCCTCGCGTTCACGCATGCCGATCGCGTGGCCGCGCCGCATGGCGGCGAGCGCTCGTTCTTCGGCACCAACCCGATCTCGATCGCCTTCCCGCGCGAAGGCGGCGAGCCGGTGTGCCTGGACATGGCGACCACATCGATCCCGTGGAACCGCGTGATGAACGCGCGCCGCGAAGGGCAGCCGCTGCCACCGGACGTGGCCATCGATGCGCACGGCCGCCTCACCACCGATGCACAGGCCGCGGTGGCGGTGACGCCGCTCGGCGGCGCGAACTACGGCCACAAGGGCTATGCACTGGCGCTGATGATCGACCTGCTGTGCGGCCCGCTGAACGGCAACCCGTGGGGCCCGAACATCCCGCCGATGTTCGCCGACCTCGATGCGCCGCGGCGGCTCGGTGCCTTCTTCATCGTCATCGACCCGCTGCGCTTCGCCGGCGGCGCGCTGCTCGCCGCCACCGTCGCGCAGATGGCCACGGCACTGGCCGACGAGCCGGGCGCGCCGCGCATGCCGGGCGACCCGGAACTCGCGCACGAGCGAGAGCGCAGCCGCAGCGGCATCCCGATCGAGCCGGGCTTGACGCGCGAGATGCGCGCGTGGAGCGAGAAGCTGTTGGTGAGCGCGCCGCTGTAGGTTCGCTCAGGCGCGCACGGCGCCGTTGCGCGCCTTCAGGGTCGCCATGTAGCTGTCGCGCGTGCCCATCACGTGCTCGCGCATCAGCGCCTCGAAGGCCTTGAAGTCGCCGGCCTCGAAGAGCTCGAGCAGCCGCTTGTGCTGGTCGTAGCCGCGCGGATGGAGCACGTCGGTGCCGGCGGACAGGTGCGTGCGCAGCGCGGCGATCTTCGCGCCGGCAGTCGCGTAGGCGGCCTGCAGATAAGGGTTGCCGCAGTGCTGCACGAAGGCCTCGTGCAAGCGCGTGTCGGCGCGGCTGTAGCGCACGGCGTCCTTGGCCTTGCGCGCGGCCGTCATGTCGGCGACGGCGGCCTTCAGGTCCTGCAGCGTGGCGTCGCGGTCGTGCTGCCACGCCAGCTCGGCGGCGCGCGGCTCCATCACGAAGCGGAACTCGCACAGCGCGGCGATGTCGGCCTCGCTGGCCTCGAACACATAGCTGCCGCGCTGCGGGCGGATGCTCACCAGCCCCAGCAGCTGCAACTGGTTCAGCGCCTCGCGCACCGGCGTGCGGCTCACGCCGAACGAGGTGGCCAGCGTCTCCTCCGGAATCATCGCGCCGAGCGCGAACTCGCCGTCGATGATGGCCTCGCGCAGGCGCTGCGCGACGATGGTCGCCAGCGATTTCGGTGTCTCGATCTTGAAGCTCGGGGCGCTCAATGCGCTTCTCCTCGTGCGGTGCGGCCCGCGCCCTCCACGGTGCCTTGTCATCCGCCAGTTTCCATTCGGGATTGTACTAGTGTGCCTTAGTACCTTACATACAAGACAATCCGGGCCATCAAGCGCTGCTGGACCTGCGGCAACAACTGGGCGCTAGCGCCGTGTTGATCGGCGACGACGTGCCCGAGCGCAACTGCAGGGACTGGAGCACGCAAGCGCCGCAGCACCCGCTCGCGGTGGTGCGCCCGGCCGATGTGCAAGGTGTCGCCGCGGCCATGCGCGCCTGCCGCGCTGCCGGCCTGCCGGTGGTGCCGCAGGGCGGGCTGACCGGCCTGTGCGGCGGCGCCCGGCCGGAGCCCGGATGGGTGGCGCTGTCGCTCGAGCGCCTGGTGGGCATCGAGGAGATCGACGTGGCCAGCGCGACGATGACGGTGCGCGCCGGCACGCCGCTCGAGACGGTGCAGCGCGCGGCCGACGAAGCGGGCTTCTTCTTCGCGCTCGACCTCGGCGCGCGCGGCTCCTGCGCCATCGGCGGCAACCTGTCGACCAATGCCGGCGGCAACCGCGTGATCCGCTACGGCATGGCGCGCGAGCTCGTGCTCGGCCTCGAAGTCGTGCTGCCCGACGGCACGATCGTCAGCAGCCTGAACAAGATGCTGAAGAACAACGCGGGCTATGACCTCAAGCAGCTGTTCATCGGCAGCGAGGGCACGCTCGGCATCATCACGCGCATCGTGCTGCGCCTGCACCCGAAGCCCGGCTGCACGATGGCGGCGGTGTGCGCGCTGCCCGATTACGCGTCGGTCGTGTCGCTGCTCGGCGCCGCGCGCCGCGGGCTCGGCCCGCTGCTGTCGGCCTTCGAGGTGATGTGGCCGGACTACTGGCAGGTGGTGACCGAGCGCGTCGGCGTGCGCAGCCCGCTGCAGGGGTCGCACGGCTTCTACGTGCTGATCGAGGCGCAGGGCACCGACGAGTCCATCGACGGCCCGCGCTTCGAGGCCTGGATGGAGAAGCTGCTGGAGCAGGGTGCTCTCAGCGATGCCGCGGTGGCGCGCTCGCTGGCCGACACGCAGTCGTTCTGGGCGCTGCGCGATGCCTGCGCCGAGTTCTTCCAGGTGCTGGGCGCGCACATCTCCTACGACGTCGGCCTGTCGGTGAAGGACATGCACGACTACGCCGCGCGCTGCAAGGCGGCGCTGGCCAGGCGCATCCCGGGGTGCGAAAGCGTGTACTACGGCCACATCGGCGACGGCAACCTGCACCTCGTGAGCTGGGTGCCGCGCCTCGGGATCGAGCAGCAGCCGAAGGACGCGATGGACGAGGTCATCTACGGCCTGGTGCGCGAGTTCGGCGGCACGGTATCGGCCGAGCACGGCATCGGCACCGTGAAGAAGCGCTGGCTGGGCCATGCGCGCTCGCCCGAGGAGATCGCATTGATGAAGACGATCAAGGCGGCGCTCGATCCGCTGGGCCTGCTCAACCCGGGGAAAGTGCTGTGAGCGCCGTCATGCCGCATCTCGATACGCGCACCGGCGTGGGCATCACCGACTGGGCCTTCAAGGCCGTCGAGGCCGTGCTCGCGGCGCTGCTGCTCGGCATGGTGGTGATGGTGTTCGGCAACGTCGTGCTGCGCTACGTCTTCAACTCCGGCATCGTGGTGTCGGAGGAGCTGTCGCGCATCTTCTTCGTCTGGCTCACCTTCATCGGCGCCATCGTCGCCATGCGCGACGGCTCGCACCTGGGCATGGACAACTTCGTGTCGCGCCTGTCGCGGCGCGGCAAGCTGGTGTGCCTCACGCTGTGCCAGGTGCTGATCCTCGTGTGTTGCGCCATGCTCTTCTGGGGCACCTGGCGCCAGCACGAGATCAATGCCACGACGATGGCGCCGGTCACCGGCCTGTCGATGATCTGGGTGTTCGGCGTGGGCTACCTCACCAGCCTGTGCATCGGCGTGCATGCGCTGCACAAGCTGTGGCGCATCGCAAGCGGCCGCATCCGTGACGACGAACTGATCGAAATCAGCGAATCCGAAGAGATGCCGCACGGCGGCGCGGAGGGCAAGGCATGACCATCGCCGTCTTCACCTTCTCGCTGCTCGGCGCGATGGCGCTGGGCCTGCCGATCGCCTTCGCGCTGCTGGTGTGCGGCGCCGCGCTGATGGTGGCGCAGGGCCAAGTCGACACCACCATCCTGTCGCAGAAGCTGCTCGAGGGCGCCGACAGCTTTCCGCTGCTGGCCATTCCCTTCTTCATGCTCGCCGGCGAGCTGATGAATGCCGGCGGCATCTCCAAGCGCATCGTCAACTTCGCGCTTGCCTGGGTCGGCCATATCCGTGGCGGCTTGGGCCTGGTGGCGATCTTCGCGTCGGTGGTGATGGCGGCGATCTCCGGCAGCGCGGCGGCCGACACCGCGGCCATCGGCGCGCTGCTCATCCCGATGATGCGCCGCGCCGGCTACGACCTGCCGCGCGCCTCCGGCCTCATCGCCGCCGGCGGCGTGATCGCGCCGGTGATCCCGCCGTCGATCGGCATGATCGTCTTCGGCGTCATCGCCAACGTGTCGATCGGCAAGCTGTTCCTCGCGGGCGTCTTCCCCGGTCTGCTGATGGGCCTGTCGCTGCTCGTCACCTGGGTGTGGGTGGCGCGCAAGGACAAGGTCACCGTGCTGCCGCGCCAGGGCATCGGCGAGCGTGTGCAGGCGGGCGTCGACGGTGTCTGGGCGCTGCTGATGCCCGCCGGCATCATCGGCGGCCTGAAGTTCGGCATCTTCACGCCCACCGAGGCCGGCGTCGCCGCCTGCGTCTATGCCTTCGTGATCGGCGCCTTCGTGTATCGCGAGCTGCCGCTGCGCGCGATGTACGGGCTGCTGGTGTCGGCGGCGAAGAGCACCGCGGTGGTGGTCTTCCTCATCGCCGCGGCGCTGGTCTCGGGCTGGCTGATCACCACGTCGGACGTGCCCAACCAGGTGGCCGCGATGCTCACGCCCTTCATGGGCAACAAGACGCTGCTGATGTTCGTGATCATGGCGCTGGTGGTCGTCGTCGGCACGGCGCTCGATTTCGCGCCCACGCTGATGATCCTCACGCCGGTGCTGATGCCCATCGTCAAGCAGGCCGGCATCGACCCGGTGTACTTCGGCGTGCTGTTCATCATGAACAACGCGATCGGCCTGATCACGCCGCCGGTGGGCATCGTGCTCAACGTGATCTGCGGCGTTTCCAAGATTTCGATGAGCGAGCTCATGAAGGGGCTGTGGCCCTTCCTGTGGGCCGAGTTGGTGGTGCTCCTGCTGCTGGTGCTGTTCCCCTCGCTGGTGCTGGTGCCCTTGAAATGGTTGTCCTGATCTGGATGGAGACAGATATGCTGAAGAGATCCCTCATCGCCCTGGCCGTCTGCGTGGTCGCCGCAGGCAGCGCGCAGGCGCAGTTCCAGGAGCGCACGTTCCGCGTCTCCAACGGCGTGAGCCGGGACCACCCGATGGGCAACGGCCTGGCGAAGATGAGCGAATGCACGCTGGCCAAGTCCGGCGGCAAGATGAAGATCCAGTCCTACTGGGACGGCGCGCTGGGCAGCGATCTCACCGCCACGCAGCAGGTGCGCACCGGCTCGCTGGAGATGGTGCTCACCTCCACCGCGCCGCTGGTGGGCATCGTGCCCGCGCTCGGAGTGTTCGACCTGCCCTTCCTCTTCAACAACGAGAAGGAGGCCGACCAGGTGCTCGACGGCAAGGCCGGCGACTGGTTCGCCGCCAAGCTGCCGGCGGTGGGCGCGGTGAACCTCGCGTGGTGGGAGAACGGCTTTCGGCACACGACGAACTCCAAGCGCCCGATCACCAAGGCCGAGGATTTCGATGGCGTGAAGATGCGCGTGATGCAGAACAACATCTTCATCGACACCTTCAAGACGCTGGGCAGCAACGCGGTGCCGATGGCCTTCTCCGAGGTGTACTCGGCGCTGGAGACGAAGACGGTGGACGGCCAGGAGAACCCCTTCACCAACATCGAGAACATGAAGTTCTACGAGGTGCAGAAGTACCTCACGCTGACCAAGCACGCCTACAGCCCGACGCTGGTGCTGTTCTCGAAGAAGACGTGGGACACGCTGTCGGCGCCGGAGCA
>VBDL01000256.1:5561-7848 GCA_005884255.1 Betaproteobacteria bacterium
CGAGCGCCATGCCAAGGAGATCGGCGACGAGGCGATCAACCTCGTGAACGGCGAGCTCAAGCGGATCCGCGGTCTGTGAGCATGACGGTCGTCGCCATCACCGGCGCCGGCCGCGGCATCGGCCGCGGGCTGGCGCTGGCCTTCGCCCGTAGCGGGGCGCGGGTGCTCGTGTCGGACATCGACGAAGGCGCCGCCGCTGCCGTGGCCGACGAGCTGCGCGGCATCGGTGCGCAGGCCATTGCGGTGCGGGCCGACATCACGCGCGCCGAGGACTGCGCCGCGCTCGTCGCGCAGGCGGCGGGCGCGTTCGGGCGCCTGGACGTGATGGTCTGCAACGCCGGCATCATGCAGCTCAAGCCGCTGCTGGAGCTCGACGCTGATGACTGGGGCCGCATGATGGCCGTCAACGTCACGGGCAGCTTCCTCACGATGCAGGCCGCGGCGCGTCAGATGCTGGAGCAGCCGCCCCTGGCGCCGGGCCGGCCGCGCGGCAAGATCATCAGCATCGCATCGATCGCTGGGCGCAGCGGCGCGGGGGCGATCGCTCCGCTGATCGCGCCATACCGCGCGAGCAAGGCGGCGCTGATCAGCCTCACGCAATCGGCGGCGTTCGGCTTTGCCCCGCAGATCACCGTCAACGCGATCTGCCCCGGCCTGGTGGAGACCGACATGTGGCAACGCATGGACCGCGACTGGACCGCGCTGCAGGGCATCGCCTCCGGCGAGGCCTGGCGGCAGCGCGTGGCCACCGTGCCGATGGGCCGCGCGCAGCAGCCCGACGACGTCGCCGCGCTCGCGCTGCACCTTGCGTCGCCCGCTTCCGACTACATGACCGGCCAGTCGATCAACATCGACGGTGGCCTCATGATGAACTGACGATGCATCCTGCCCTGCAACTCAAGCAACTGCTGTCGTCGGGCCGCATCGTGCAGGCCCCCGGCGCCTACGACGCCCTCTCGGCGCGCCTCGTCGAGCGCGCCGGCTTCGAGGCCGTCTACATGACCGGCTTCGGTGCCACCGCATCACGCCTCGGCCAGCCGGACATCGGGCTGCTCACGCAGACCGAGATGACCGGGCACGCGCGCGATATGGTGCGCGCGGTGAGTGTGCCGGTGATCGCCGATGCCGACACCGGCTACGGCGGGCCGTCGAACATCGAGCGCACGCTGCACGAGTATGTGCAGGCCGGCGTCGCCGCGATCCACTTGGAGGACCAGCTCGCGCCCAAGCGCTGCGGCCAGATGGCCGGCATCAAGCTCATGGACGCGCGAGAGAACGAGCGCCGCCTGCGCTGCGCTTTGGCTGCGCGTGGCGACGCGCCGCTGCTCGTGATCGGCCGCACCGATGCGCTGCCCGCGGCCGGCATCGACGAGGCGGTGGCGCGCGCACGGCGCTACCAGGACGCGGGCGTCGACCTCGTGTTCGTCGACGGCATCAAGCGCATCGCCGAGGTCGAGGCCGTGGCGCGCGCGGTGCCCGGCCCGAAGGTGGTGTCCATCGTCGACGGCAACGAGACCGTCGCGCTGACCGCGGCCGATCTGCAGGCCATGGGCTTCTCGATCGTCTTCTACGCGGTGACGGCGCTGTTCACGGCCGCGCGCGCCGTCGAGCAGGCGATGCGTGCGCTGCGCGAGCGCGGCACGCCGGCCGATGTGCCCGCGATGAGCTACGCCGACTTCAGCGACGTGGTCGGCCTGCCGCACCACCAGCGCCTGGACGAGAGCTTCGGCTGAATTCCCTTCGCAACGAAAGACCTCAAGTGACTGTGCAAACCCCGTTCACCGGCATCTGGCCGGCCCTGCTGACGCCGCTGACCGAATCGCTCGATGTCGACATCCCGAAATTCGCCGCGCACTGCCGCGCGTTGCTCGACGCCGGCTGCACCGGCGTCACGCCCTTCGGCACCACCGGCGAAGGGCCGTCGTTCTCGGTGGCCGAGCGCAAGGCGGCGATCGACGGGCTGATCGCGCACGGCGTGCCCGCCGAACGCATCCTCGTGTCCACCAGCTGCGCCGCGCTGCCCGAGGTGGTGGAGCTGACGCGCCACGCGTTGGCGGTGGGCGCACATGGCTGCCTGATGCTGCCGCCGTTCTTCCTGAAGGGCGTGAGCGACCAGGGCGTGATCGATGCCTACCGCTTCGTCTTCGACCAGGTCGCCGACACGCGGCTGCGCGTGTACCTCTATCACATCCCTCAGGTGTCGGGCGTGGCCTTGAGCCACCACGTGATCCACACACTGAAGGAGCTCTATCCGCAGACCATCGTCGGCATCAAGGACAGCGGCTGC
>VBDL01000287.1 GCA_005884255.1 Betaproteobacteria bacterium
CTTCTCGCGCCGCGCGAGCATGGCCACGAGCCGCTCGATGCGCTGCTCGCGCGTCTGCGGCTTCCTGGCGGTCTGCACGCGCCACAGCACCGCGTAGCGGTTGGCGCTGTCCAGCGTGTCGAAGAAGGCCTTGGCCGCGGGCTCGTGGTCGAGTGCGGCCTGCAGGTCGGGCGGCACGGCGGCCGTGCCCGCCGAATCGTAGGCCTCGTCCCAGCGGCCGTCGGCCTGCGCGCGCTGCACCTCGGCGAGCCCCGCCGGCCGCATGCGGCCCTGCTCGATCAGAGCGAGCGCCTTCGCGCGATTGATCTTCGACCAGATGCTGCGCGCGCGGCGCGGCGTGAAACGCTGCAGCCAGTGCTGCTCATCGAGCGCCTTCTTCTGCCCATCGATCCAGCCGAAGCACAGCGCCGATTCCAGCGCCTCGGCATAGCTGACGGTCGCCGCGTCGGCGCCCTTCTTCGCGATCAGTAACCACGCGCCATCGGAATTCGCGTGGTGCTTGTCGAGCCAGGTTTGCCAGGCGCGCTGGGTGGCGAAGCGTTGCGGGGCGGTATCGGCCATCGGGCGCAGTGTGCCGCATGTACGGCTCGGCTCAGGCTTCCAGGTTCTCGTGGTGCGCGGTGGCGCCGCGCTTCCAGTAGGCAGCCGCGCGGATGGCGTCGCGCGGGTGGCCCTTCTCGTCGACGAGCACGCGGCGCAGCGCCGCCATCGCCGCCGCCTCGCCGGCGCACCACGCGTAGCCTTCGCCCGCGGGCAGCGGCAGCGCGCGCACCGCGGCGATCAGCGCCTCGGCGTCGTCCACCCAGTGCAGCTCGACGTCAGCCGCGCTGGGCAGCGCGCGGCGGTCCGCCGGGTCGGCCACCTGCAGCACGACGATCGCCCGCGTATCCGCCGGCAGCTCCTCGAGCCGGCGCGCGATGGCCGGCAGCGCGGTCTCGTCGCCGACGAGCAGGTGCCAGTCATGATCCGGCGCGATGACGAACGAGCCGCGCGGGCCGGCGATCGTGGCGCGCTGGCCCGGTTGCGCCTGCGCCGCCCACCGCGCCGCCGGCCCCGTGGCGTGCAGGTCGAACTCGATCGTCAGCTCGCGCGCGGCGGCGTCATAGCGGCGCGGCGTGTAGTCGCGCCGCACGTCGTCGAGAAAGAGCTTCACGTGGTCGTCGAACGATGCGCTGACGAAGCCGTCGAGCGCTGCGCCCGTGAAGACCACGCTGCGCAGGTTGGGGCCGAGCGAGTCGACGCGCGCGACCTGCAGCTCGCGGCGGACGATTTCATGGCGCAAGCGCTGCACGCGCGGCGTCATGACGACACCCCGCTCGCTGAGTACAGCGAGCGACCCTCCGGGAGGGTCGGGCCTTGCTTGGGGCGGCCCGGCGCGGCGGCCCGTGATACGGGGTTCTTCATCGGCGTCCTTGATGGTTGATAATGTCCCCTATCATGGGTCGAACGATGGACAATGTCAACCAATCGCGCAACCAACTACGCACTCGCCCCGAAGACGAGCTGATGGATCTCGTGCACCGCGTGATGCACCAGTACCGCTCCGAGCAATACCAGGTGCTGCGCGGCGGCCCGAACGACATCACGCACATGGAGAGCAAGGTGCTCGGCTACGTCGGCCGCCACCCGGGTGCGACGCAGAGCGACCTCGCGCGCGATAGCGGGCGTGACAAGGCGCAGCTCGCGCGGCTGATCAAGGGCCTGCGCGAGCGCGGCCTGCTGGCCGGCGAGGCTGACGAGGCGGACCGGCGCAACGTTCGCCATCGACGCGGCCGAGCGCGCGCAGCTCGTCGCGCTGCTGCGGCGTGTCAGCACCAACCTGGCGCCGCGCGAATGAGCTTGCCGAGCGGCAGAGGAATCCCTAGAGTCATGACGTACCGTCTTGCAGGGAGGCCAAGCAATGACGGATGGCTCGGGTGGGAGCGAACGCGACCACCTGCTCTTCAAGCTGCGTGAAAGCGAAGCCGGCCTGCGCCGCGCGCAGGCGATGGCGCAGCTCGGGCATGTGATCACGCGGCCCGACGGTTCCTTCGAGAGCTGGTCCGAGACCCTGCCCGCGCTGGCGCGCATCGAGGCCGCGCAAATGCCGCACTCCACGCGCGAATGGATGCAGCGCGTGGTGCACCCGGACGATCGCGCGCTGTTCCGCGCCCGGAGCATCGAGGCGGCCGTCACCGGTGCGCGCGTCGATGTCGAATACCGCGTGCTGCATGCCGACGGCAGCGTCGTCTACATGCGACAGGTCATCGAGCCGATCGACGGGCGCGAGGCGCCGGGTCGCACGCGCTGGTTCAGCACGCTGCAAGACGTGACCGAGCAGAAGCAGGCCGAGGCGCACATGACGCGCCTGAACGAGGAGCTCGAGCAGCGCGTGCGCGAGCGCACCGCGCAGCTCGTGGTCACCAACCGCGAGCTGGCGCTGGCCACGGCCGCTGCTGAACGCGCCAACCGCGCGAAGAGCGAGTTCCTGTCGAACATGAGCCATGAGCTGCGCACGCCGCTGAACGCCATCATCGGCTTCGGCCAGTTGCTGGCGATGCCGGACGGGGCGCCGGTTTCCGCGGACAAGCACGGCGCGTTCGTGAGCCACATCGTCAAGGCCGGCCAGCACCTGCTGACGCTGATCAACGAGATCCTCGACCTGGCCCAGATCGAAGCCGGCAAGCTCTCGGTGACGATCGCCCGCGTGCCACTGGCCGAGGTGCTGCACGAGTGCGAGGCGATGATCGGGCCGCAGGCCTCGCGGCGCAGCCTGCGCCTGGCCCTCCCGCGCGTGGGTGACGTGGCCGTGCTGGCCGATCGCACGCGGCTGAAGCAGGTGCTGCTGAACCTGCTGTCCAACGCGGTCAAGTACAACCGCGAGCGCGGCGCCGTGGCGCTCGATTGCAGCGTGCTCGGCTCCGGGCGCATCCGCATTGCCGTGCACGACACCGGCCCCGGCCTGCGCCCGGAGCAGATCGCCGCGCTGTTCGAGCCCTTCAACCGTCTGGGGCAGGAGGCGAGCAGCACGCAAGGCAGCGGCATCGGCCTCGTGATCACGCGGCGGCTGGTGGAGCTGATGGGCGGCGAGATCGGCGTCGACAGCAGCGCCGGCGCGGGCAGCGTGTTCTGGGTCGAGTTGCCGTCCGCGGCGGCCCACGTCGCGACGGGTGCTGCGTCGACGCACGCCGTGGGCGCAGCGGCCCCGCCGAGCGGCGCCACGGCCGAAGGCATTGCCACCGTGCTGTGCGTGGAGGACAACCCGGCCAACCTGCGGCTGGTGCAGGAGGTGCTCGCCGCGCGCGCCGATGTGCAGTTGTTGTCGGCGTCGAATGGCCGCCTGGGTGTGGAGCTCGCGCGGGCCCATGCGCCGGACGTCATCCTGATGGACAACAACATGCCCGAGTTGAGCGGCCGCGAAGCGCAGGCCATTCTGCGCAACGACCCGCGCACCGCGAACATCCCGGTCATCGCGTTGACCGCGAGCGCGATGCCCGAGGCGATCGACCGCGCGCTCGCCGCGGGCTTCTTCCGCTACCTGACCAAGCCTTTCGACGTGCGCGAGCTGATGGCGGCGCTCGACGATGCGCTGAAGCACGCGCGGGCGAACGCGCGCTGATTCACGTCGAGGGCTTGGGCGGCGCCTTCTCGCTCCACAGCACGCCGCCGGTGGCCCAGTCGTGGCGCGCGACGTCGCTGAAGATCACGTCGATGCCATCGGCATTGCCGCCCAGCACGCGCACGCAGGCCTCGGTGAGTTCCTTGGCCAGCGCCGCCTTTTGCTGTGGCGTGCGGCCTTCGAAGAGCTCGACGCGGATCGTCGGCATAAGCAGAGTCCTTTCTCGGTTCGATTCAACCGCGGAAACCCGGCGACAGCCGCTCGGCGCGCCGCAGCAGCGCCGGCCATTCGGCATCGCCATCCCATTCGCTGCCGTCGCCCACCCACTGGCGCCAGGTGCGCTCGGCGAGCTCGGGCGCGGCCACCCTCATGCGGCCCCCGGTCGCCGCCATCGCCCGCAACTGTGCCTGCGCGGCGCGCTCGAGGATGTGCATCAGCAAAAAGGCCTCGGCCACCGTGCGGCCGACGGTCAGCGTGCCGTGGTTCTCGAGGATCAGGCCATCGAGGGCGCCCAGATTCGCGACCATGCGCTGCTGCTCGTCCGCGCCAAGGGCCAGGCCCTCGTAGGCGTGGCGGCCGAGGCGCCCGTGCAGCCGCATGGCCCATTGCGAGGTCGGCTGCAAGCCCTCGGGCAGCATCGCGAGCGCCACACCCCAGGGCGCATGCAGGTGGATCACGCACTCGACATCGGGCCGCGCGGCATGCACGGCGCCGTGGATCGCGAAACCGCTCGGGTTGACGCGGCGGCCGCTGCCGTCAGCCACGCGCCCGTGCACATCGACCTTCACCAGATCGGACGCGCGCACCTCGTCGAATGCGAGGCCGAACTCGTTGATCAGGTAGACACCCGGCTCGCCCGGCACCGTGGCCGACAGGTGCGTGTAGATGGTGTCATCCCAGCCGGCCAGCGCCGCGAGGCGATAGGCCGCGGCCAGATCGATGCGGACCTCGCGCTCGCTGCGCGGCGGTCGGGGGGTGGGTCGGGTGCTCATGGGGGAGGGCGATCTTAGTCCTCCCGTCGGCCACTCTGGCAGATACATCCGGCTATAGGAGATGCCGAAGGAAACTTCAACGCGCCCGCACCCCCTATTTCAGCGTCCACCATGTCGATTCGGGCGCTCGCCGTTCGACCACTCCACGGCGATCGGCCACTACTCAAGGAGCACTGCCATGTCGATTCAGAAGATCACCCCGTTCCTCTGGTACGCCAAGGAGGCCGAGGAAGCCGCGGCGTTCTACTGCAGCATCTTTCCGGACTCGCGCATCACCAAGGTCTGGACGCTGGCCAGCGAATCGCCGAGCGGCCCGCCCGGCTCGGTGAAGATCGTCGAGTTCATGCTCTTCGGCCAGGCCTTCACCGCGATGAGCGCCGGCCCGCTCGACCCCTTCAACCACGCGATCTCCCTCGTCGTGAGCTGTGACGACCAGGCCGAGCTCGACCGCTACTGGAACGGCCTGCTGCAAGGCGGCGGCGCGCCCGAGCAATGCGGCTGGCTGCGCGACCGCTTCGGCCTCGCGTGGCAGATCGTCCCCAAGGCGCTCGGCGAGCTGATGGGCGACCCGGACCGGGCCAAGGCCAAGCGCGCGGCGGATGCGATGCTCAAGATGACGAAGTTCGACATCGCGGCCTTGAAGGCGGCGCATTCAGGCAAGGCGGGCTGAACCTTGTAGGCGTCGTCCCACGCGGCGATCTCTCGCGCGAAGA